>USIL01000146.1:0-4462 GCA_900554655.1 uncultured Collinsella sp. | reverse complement strand
CGAGGGCTTTATCGACCACGTGAGTGAGAACCGCGGCGTGGCCGCCTACCACGGCATCGAGGTCGAGCTCGCGGGTCCCAAAGCCGATCTGCTCGCAGCAATCCGCGAGGTAGGCGCCCTTATGCAGACCGCAGGCGTTAAGAACACCCAGGTCAACGAGTGGGTCTACCGCAGCCTGGCAGCACTCGACAGCTCCGACGAAAAGGCAGCCGAGCAGCTCGCAGAAAGTCCCGCCATCAAGGCCGAGCTTTTGTAAATAGCAGGCGCGGGCCCCTTGGCGCATCGTCGTCCAAGAGGCCCGCAAACAGTTCGCGTCAACCGATAGCCGCGCCGCCGCGTTCGGCCAAAACAAGAATCGGCATCATTTGGCGCGGGGTCTTTGCTGCAAGATCGGCATGTTCGAGCAGCTTGCGATCGTTGGTCACCAAGTAATCGACCTGCGCGCGCCTGCACGCGGCGAGCACCAAGTTGTCCCCGTAATCGCGATGGAGCGCTAAGTATTTGTCGGCCAACCAAAGGTCCGACGCATCTGCACCCACAGCCGTGGCGTTTTCGGTCATGTTCCGAACAAACGCCAGCGCCGCATCGCCAATCGCGCTGGCAGAAGCCTCGTCGAGCGCTCCCCCGCTGGCAAGAACGCTACGCTTCAGCTCGTGTTGGACAACGTACAGCACGTCCTTGGCGATATGCACCGGAAAGAACAGCAATGCCCCCGTCTCCGTCGCCTGTCCAATAAACGCACGCGCGGCAAGCGACTCGGCATGGTCGACGCAAAATGAATCACCCCATACGCTGGCGTCCACCATTATTTTGAGGGGAGCCCCGCTCACTGGATCATCCCCTTTTGGCGATAATGCTCATCCATGGCGTCGGAATAGATTGCGTCCCAATCGCGATCGTCTGATACGGGCGACGCAGCGATGCCCAAATCTGCATAAAGCCGGTCGGCCGCTGCCCATGATACGGCGAACGGAGTATCGTGCGCGATGGTCTGTTGCCGGCCATCAACGGCCGCAAGCACTTCCTCGCACTGCCCGCCACCCTGCGCGACCTTGGCCACCACCTTTTTGATGAGTTCGGGCAGTGACCCGCCCGAAAGCCGCAGCGCCTCCTCGGCACGGTTCTTGACCTGGCGATCCACGCGAACGTTCACCTGCGCCATGCCGCTAACAGTACCCACGTCGATCCCGCTCCCTTCAATTGCTAGCGTCGCTAGCAACACTATATAGAGAGGCTAGCACATGGTCAAATGCAAAAGGCCTGCGCCTGGACGACCCCGATGCCGTCTGGGCGCAGGCCAGATAACGTGGGCGAACACGTCTGCTAACGCAGATAAGCCTTCGCGTTGCCCAGGCTGTAGGCAATCGTTGAGCCGTTGTGCAGCAGTGACGACGTCTGCGGAGTGATCATGCCGGTAATGCCCAGCGCCAAGAGCGCCGAGTTGGTGAGCATCACCTTAGAATAGGAGCTCGTCAGACGGTCGATGAGACCCTGACTCATGCGGCGCAGGCGCACGATCGCGGCAAGATCCGTATCGGTCAGGATGATATCGGCGACCTCCTTGGCGATGTCGCTTCCGCCACCCATCGCCAAGCCCACGTCGGCCAAACCGAGCGCCGGCGAATCGTTGACGCCGTCGCCCACCATGGCAACATGGCGCCCCTCGCTCTTAATGCGCTCCACATAGGCGTACTTGTCCTCGGGCAGCAGCTCGGCCTTAAACCCGTCGACACCCGCCTCGCGCGCAATGCGCTCGGCCGTGCGCTCCGAATCGCCCGTGAGCATAACGACATGCTTGACGCCCAGCGCATGCAAGTCGGCGATGGCCTCACGGACCCCGGGCTTGAGCGGATCCTCGATGCCGAGCACGCCGACGACCTTTCCATCGACCGCCAGATACAGCGGCGACAGGCCCTGCATCTGGGACTCGATTTGCTCCTTAATGTCGGCCTCGAGCTGCGCGCTCTCGTCCTCAAACACAAAGTGTGCCGAGCCGATAATCGCGCGACGCCCTTCGATGGACGAAGCGATGCCGTGCGCCACGATGTACTCGACGGCAGCATGGCGCTCGCGGTGCTCGAGCCCGCGCTCGCGTGCCGCATTGACCACGGCACGCGCCACCGGATGCGGAAAATGCTCCTCCAAGCAAGCGGAAAGGCGCAGGACCTCGTCCTCGCTCCAGCCGTCGGTCGTGAGCACGCAAGCTAGGCGCGGCTGGGCCTCGGTCAGCGTACCGGTCTTGTCAAAGACAATGGTATCGGCCTTGGCAAACGACTCAAAGTACTTAGCGCCCTTGACCATAACGCCCATCTTGGCAGCATCGCTCATGGCAGTCATGACGGCAACGGAACCCGTGAGCTTGAGTGCGCACGAGTAGTCGACCATCAGTGCCGCGGAGGTCTTGATGAGACTGCGCGTGGTGAGCGCAACCAGGCCCGCGAGCAGGAAGTTCCACGGGACGATCTTGTTGGCAAGGTCCTCCATATGCGACTGGCCCTCGGACTTGAGCGAGTCGGCCGTCTGCACGAGCGAGACGATTGAGCGCAGTTTGGTTTGCGCCGTATTGGCGCGCACGCGCACCAAGATGCCGCCGTCTTCCACGACGGTACCGGCGAACACGTCGTCGCCCACGCTGCGCTCGACGGCCAGTGGCTCGCCGGTCAGAGTCGCCTGGTTGACCATGGCGCTCCCCTGCTCGACCACGCCGTCGATGCAGATGGACATGCCGGTACGCACGGCGACCAAGTCGCCGGGCTCAAGCTCGGTAGCGGCAACGCTTACCTCGGTGTCGCCGACAACCTTTTGCGCCTTGTCGGGCACATCGAGCAGCGAGTTGATGAGCTCGTTTTCACTCATGGCGCGGGTGTAGTCCTCGAGCAGCTCACCCACGTTGAGCAGGAACATCGTCTGGCCCGCGGTGTCGACATCACGCTTGACGAACGAAATGCCGATAGCCGAAGCGTCGAGCACAGGAACGGTCAGGCGCGGCTGCGCGAGCTCACGGAGGGCAGCGCGCAAAAATGCCATGTAACCGGCCACGACAAACACCGCACGCAGAGGCGTAGGCAGGAACCAGCGGCGCGCGTAGTGGGCGCCGATAAGTGTGGCAAGATCCATGACGAGCTTGTGTTTGCGTGGCTCAAGCTGCATCACGTAACCCGTCTTTGCGTCGGCGATGGCCTGAGCGTCGAGCGCACCGACGGCGGCCAGCACGGCATCGCGGCGCGACTCGTCGTATTCGAGTGCCATCTGGCCGATGCGGCCGTAGACGCGCACCTTGCGCACACCATCGATTTCACCGCTGAGCTTTAGAAGCGCATCGAGATCGCTCTCTGGCACAGGACCCGCCAATTGAAGACGGGTCCTGCCGGGGATCTCGCTAATAATCGAGAATCTCATAGTTTGTGCCTGGGAGCGTTACTCGGCTGCCTCGTCAGCAGCGGCCTCGCTCTGGGTGATGTAAGCAGCCTCGGCAACCATGTCGTCGACATTAGCCTTGGCCTGCTCGACCATGTCCTGGTTAGCAGTTCTTGATGCGCATGCCGCACGCGATGCCCTGCACGCAGGCATTCTTTACCGGAGCGCTGGTGAGCAGCTTGATGCCGGCCGTACCGAGCAGAAAACCGCCACCGACAAGCAGGGTGTTAAACGTCGACTTCTTCATGTTGCTTCTCCCTTTTGCCGCATTGGACGCGGCATGGTGCCTCAGCACCCGAGTAAACAAGTTTGCTCGAGCACGCTTTTGAAATATCTCAATTTTATCTAACTATCTAGGTCAGCCATGGCTAACCTTTTGAAAATTAACGATGCGGAGTAACCGATTGTCAATGTGAGAAAGGGACTGTCCCTTTGCCCCTTCTTACAACTGCCAGGTAGCTGCTTCCTTTTGCAGCGCCACCATGCGGGCGAATTCTCCACCTGCCGCCTTGAGCTGCGCCGGAGTGCCCTGCTCGGCAACCACACCATCCTTGAGTACAACGATTTTGTCGGCATTTTCCACCGTACGCATACGGTGGGCAATAACGATAACCGTCTTACCTGCAAGCAGACGGGAGAGCGCCTGCTGAACCACGGTCTCGTTCTCCACATCCAAGCTCGCCGTCGCCTCGTCCAACAGCACGATAGGCGCGTCTTTGAGCAGCGCGCGGGCGATGGAGAGGCGTTGGTTCTGCCCCTCGGAGAGCCCCGCCCCCTGTTCCCCCAAAGGGGTGTGTATCCCCTGAGGAAGCCGGCTGACGAATTCGTAGGCGCAGGCGGTCCTGAGGGCCTCCTCCAGCATCTGGTCGTCGGCATCCGGCCGCAGCAGGCGCAGGCTCTCGGCGATGGTGCCGGAAAAGGCGGCCTTTTCCTGGGGCACATAGGCAAAGAGGGGACGGGTACAGGCCGACACAGGCAGGTCCTCCTCCCCCGGCGCCTGGAGGATCGCCGTCCCGCCCTGGGGTCGGATCAGGCCCAGCAACAC
>USIL01000145.1:0-4468 GCA_900554655.1 uncultured Collinsella sp. | reverse complement strand
GACGGCTCGTTCCTAGCGCTGCGGTGCGGCGGCGCGTACTTGTTCGATGACCTTTTCCATCGTGGCGTCGATGCGGTCCTTTTTGAGTTCGCATTCCCAGATGGTTATAGGCGTCCAGCCCATTTGAGTGAGTGCTGCCACGGCAGCGCGGTCGCGCTCGACGTTGCGACGGAACTTTGCCTCCCAAAACTCAACGTTGCGCTTGGGCTGGCTAGGGTTGCATTTGGGGCAGCGATGCCAAAAACAACCGTTGACGAAGATGGCGATCTTGCGCCCGGGAAAGGCGATGTCGGGCTTGCCGGGAACCTTCCATTCCAAGCGATAACCCGTAAGGCCCGCTGCGCGCAGGCGCTGGCGAACGAGCAACTCGGGCTTGGTGTTGGCACGCTTGTTGCCCTTCATAGACTTTTTGATGGCGGCGCGCCGGCGGACCAGTTCGCGCTCGTCAGCGGAGAGGTCCGAGGTATCGATGCCGTCGAGCAGACCGGGCTTGGGACGTTTTTTGCTGCGGCGCTTAGGTGCGCGCTTGGGCTTGGCGGCTGTGTTGGGCGCGGCGTCATCGGCGGAGCTTGCCTCGAGCCGGTCTTCCTTCAGCTCAATCAGGGCATCAATGAGCCCCTTGTCGGCGGGCATCCACTCAACCGTGGCAAGCGAGGTGCGCGGAATCCAGCGGATATCGAGCTGGCGGTCGTGCTTCTGGGGTTCATCGGATTCATCGGCGAGCGAGCAGTAATAGCACTCCATGGAGAGATGAAAATCGGGGTAGTCATACTCAACGGTATAGAAATCGCGCAGGTTGGTGACTTTGACCTGCAGCTCTTCCATGAGCTCGCGGCGTACGGCGTCCTCGGGCGACTCGCCGCGCATGAGCTTGCCACCGGGAAACTCCCAAAGTCCCTGCATGTCGCCATAGCCGCGCTGCACGGCAAGCAGCTCGTCAGATCCTTCCTTGCGAATGATCCCAGCGGCAACATGAACAGTCTTCAACAGGAGTCCTCTCTCAAGATCAACACGCGGCAGGCTAGCTACCCGTACCTTACACAACGGTAAGGCAAGCGTAAGCCATATCGATGGTAGCCGACTCGTCTTCTTGCGACTATAGATGCCGTAGACTAATCGCAAGAAAGGACTCGGTATGCAAACCACGCACATGGCGACCCCGGTACTGGAGGTCGCGCATCTCGAAAAGGTATATGGAGCGCTGGGCAACGTGACCCGCGCGCTCAACGACGTCAGCTTTACCGTCAACCGCGGCGAATTTGTTGGCATCATGGGCGCTTCGGGCTCGGGCAAGTCGACGTTGCTCAACTGCGTGTCGACCATCGATAGCGCCACGAGCGGCACGATCCGCATTAACGGCCAGGACGTGACGCGCATGAAGCAGGCCAAACTCTCGCAGTTCCGCCGCGAGGAGCTGGGCTTTATCTTCCAGGACTCCAACCTGCTCGATACGCTCACGGCACGCGAGAACATCGCCCTGCCGCTCACCATTGCCCGCACAAACTCGGCAGAGATCTCGACCCGCGTGCAGGATGTGGCAGCGCGCCTGTCCATCAGCCAGGTGCTCGACAAGTATCCCTACCAGATGTCCGGCGGTCAGCAACAGCGCGTTGCCGCGGCTCGCGCGCTCGTCACCGACCCCACCATGATCATGGCCGACGAGCCCACCGGCGCCCTCGATTCTAAAAGCGCTCGTCTGCTGCTCGAGAGCCTGGAGGCCCTCAATCGCCGCCTGCGCGCCACCGTGCTCATGGTCACGCATGACAGCTTTGCTGCCAGCTACACGAGCCGCGTGTTGTTTATCCGCGACGGCAAGATCTTCACCGAGCTGCGCCGTGGCGACACCGACCGCCGAGAGTTCTTCGACCGCATTATGGAGGTCGTTGCCATGATGGGCGGTGAGGGCTCCGATGCTCTGTAAACTCGCTTGGGGCAACGTCCGCCGTGCCGGCCGCGACTACCTCGTCTACCTTTTGACGCTCACCTTGGGCGTCACGGTCTTCTATGCCTTTAACACCATCTCGATGCAGGTCGACATCGCCGGAATCGATGAAGAGGGCTTGGCGCAGGTTATGGGCAGCATGCTCGGCGACCTGACGTACTTTTTGGCCGGTGTCATGGCCTTTTTGATGGTGTATGCCAATAACTTCATCATGAAACGCCGCAAGAAGGAGTTTGGCCTGTACCAGGTGCTCGGCATGGGGCGCGGGCGCGTCGCCACGATTATGGCGCTCGAGACGGTGATCGTTTCGGTCGTGGCCTTTGTCGCCGGCATTGTGCTGGGTGTGGGACTCTCCCAGCTCATGACGTTCTTTACGGCCTCGCTCTTTAAGACGCAGATTGCCAATTTCCACTTCTTTTTCTCGGTGCATGCGTTCAATCTGACCCTTGCCTGCATGCTCGTAATGTTTGTGCTCACGCTACTGCTGAACCTTCGCGCCGTGCGTCGTACCAAACTCATCGAGCTTATGGGTGCCGAGCGTCGCAACGAGAGCATCAAGACACGCAACCCCTGGATTGCGATTGCCATCTTTGCCGTGGGCGTGGTGCTGGTGGGCGTGGCCTATTACCGTCTGCTACGTGATGGGTTCCCGCTAACCGCGACGGACAGCAAGCTGCAAGAGGCCATGAACCAGTTTGGTATTACGACCGCTATGGTTACCGTGGGCACCTTTGCCCTGTTCTGGGGACTCTCGGGCATGCTCATCAAGCTGCTGCAGAGCCTGCGCGGCGTGTATTGGCGCGGCCTCAACATGTTTACCGTGCGCCAGCTTGCGGCCAAGGTCAACACGGTGTGCTTTTCGATGGGCGTCATCGCGATGCTCCTGTTTTTGGCCATCACCTCGGTGACGTGCGGTATGTCGATTGCCAACGTGATGAACGAGAATCTGGAGCGCTATAATCCGGCCGACATGTCGCAGACGTATGTCTATTACACGCCCGATACGCTCGACTTCTACAAAGAGTCTTTCAATCCGTCTGAGGCCGATCGAATGGTGCTGGCCGATAGTACGGTCGATTTGTACTCCGCATGGCACGGCGATCGTATCGATCACGATAACGTTGCAGACGGTATTAAGGGCAAGTCGGCGGACAACAACGACGAGACCGGCAAGAAGGTCAATATCGCCGATGTTGCAGGCGAGCATGTGCAGATCGATTCGTATCTGAGTTACCCGCTTGGCGGCTCGAATCCTTCGGTGACTCCAAGTGAAATGTGCAAGGCCATGGGCGAAAAGCTTCCCAAGGCGTTCGGGGGTAGCAATGCCGATGCGATGGGTCTGTTTGTGACGCCGGCGAGCCAGTACAACAAACTGCGTCAGATGATGGGCGAGGAGCCGGTGCACATCGGTCACGACCAGTATCTGCTCACGTGTGATATGGGCGGCGAGCTGGTCGACATGTACACCAAGTATATGGCTGGCGGCCATGCCCTTACCTTGGGCGGGCATACGCTCAAGCTCGCAACCGATAAGTCGGACGAAGATACGGCGGCCATCGCCAACTCGGCGATGGGCAGTAATCCGGGTACCGTCGTCGTTGCCGACGAGCTGTTGTCCCAACTTAATCTGCAGCCGTATTCCAGTAGTCTGCTCGTTAACTACAAACAGGGGATGGATACGACCGAGGCAGACGAGAGTATTAAACACACTGTGCTCGACAATCTGCTCGTTGACGGCAAGGAGCCGGGGTCGTGGGGAACCTTCATCACACGCTCCGAGATGTACGCGCAAGCAGCGCAAATGAACGGTCTTATTAGCTACCTAGCCATCTACATCGGCTTTGTATTGGTCGTTGCATGCGCGGCGATTCTGTCGATTCAGCAACTCTCCAACGTGGCCGACGGCAGCCGCAGCTATCGTGTGCTGGCACAGATCGGCTGTGACGACCGCCAGATTCGCCATTCGGTGATGGCACAGCAGGCGGTATTCTTCCTGTTCCCGCTGGCAGTGGGCCTGGCGCACTCCTTTGTGGCACTTAAGGTGATCATCGAGCTGGTGAGTATTTTCGGAAATATGAGTATCGGCGGCACCGTGGGCCTCACCTGTGCAATCTTCCTGGCAGCATACGGTGGCTACTTCCTGGTGACCTACCTCATGAGCACCGGCATGGTGCGAGCTGCCATAGCCACCCGCTACAGCGAGTAACAAGCGGGCAAAATCGTCGCAAAATTAGAGGCGTATGACCGCCGCGAAGGGACCAGGGGCCCTTTCGCGGCGGTTTTTGCCAATCTGGTGCGTCTCAGATACAAGTGAGTAGACTTTTTTGAACCTGCCGAGTACATCGCGACAAATGATCTATAAAACTGCAGGTCAGAGCTGTGGCGTTTTGGGGCGTGCTCGGCCTTCTGCAAAAAACCTACTCACTTGGTTTTTCTGCTAGAAGACCGCCACGAGGGAAGGCAACTCTCCCGGGTAGTCGTTGGGGACGTCCCCAACGGCTACCCAAGGAGTGTCCCAAACTGCCG
>USIL01000144.1:0-4498 GCA_900554655.1 uncultured Collinsella sp. | reverse complement strand
ACATCAGGCTTCCCTGCCGCCGCGGGCCCGCGCGTGATACGATGGCTCACGGTACATCAACCAGCACGATCGATCCGAAAGGAGCCTGCGTCATGGAGCGTCCCAGCGCATGGAAAAAGTACACGCCACAGCAGATCGAGGAGCTCGAGGAGCTTTGCCGCGGCTATAAGCAGTTTTTGAGTGAGAACAAGACCGAGCGCCTGTGCGTCAAGGCCGGTATCAAGATGGCCGAGGAGGCGGGCTACGTCAATCTGGAGACCGTGATCGCCGAGGGCCGCGCGCTCAAGGCCGGCGACAAGGTGTACGCCGCCAACCACGGCAAGGACCTCATGCTCGTCAACCTGGGCACCGCCCCGCTCGAGCAGGGCTTTAACATCCTGGGCGCCCACGTGGACTCGCCGCGCCTGGACCTCAAGCAGAACCCCGCCTTCGAGGCCGGCGACATGGCTTATCTCGACACGCACTACTACGGCGGCGTCAAGAGCTACCACTGGGTCGCTTCCCCGCTCGCACTCGTGGGCGTCATCTGCAAAAAGGACGGCACCACCGTCGACATCAACATCGGCGACAAGGCCGACGACCCGGTCTTTACCATCTCCGACCTGCTGATCCACCTCTCGAGTGAGCAGATGGCCAAGCCCGCCAAGGACGCCGTCGACGCCGAGATCCTCGACGTGATCGTGGGCGGCCGCCCCGTCAAGTTTGACGAGGACGACAAGGACGCTCCCAAGGAGCCCGTCAAGCAGATGTTCCTGGATATCCTCAAGGAGCAGTACGACGTCGAGGAGGAGGACTTCCTCTCCGCCGAGATCGAGGTCGTGCCCTCCGGCCCCGCCCGTGACATGGGCCTCGACCGCTCCATGATTCTGGGCTATGGCCACGACGACCGTGTCTGCGCCTATCCGTCCATGCTCGCCCAGATCAACGTCGCCAACGTGGAGCGCACGAGCATCACACTCATCGTCGACAAGGAGGAGATCGGTTCCGTGGGTGCCACCGGCATGACGAGCCGCTTCTTCGAGAACACCGTCGCCGAGATCATGACGCTCGCCGGCGAGGATAGCCCGCTGGCCCTGCGCCGCGCGCTCGCCCGCAGCCGCATGCTCTCCTCCGACGTGTCCGCCGGCTTCGACCCGGGCTACGCCGGCAAGTTCGAAACCAAGAACGCAGCCTTTATGGGTCGCGGCCTGTGCTTTAACAAGTACACGGGCAGCCGCGGCAAGGGCGGTTCCAACGACGCCGATGCCGAGTACGTGGCCCTCGTCCGCGACATCATGGACGAGGCCGGCGTGGACTTCCAGACCTGCGAGCTCGGTCGCGTCAACGCGGGCGGCGGCGGCACCATCGCATACATCATGGCTAAGTACGGCATGAACGTCATCGACTCTGGCGTTGCCGTCCTGTCCATGCACGCCCTGTGGGAGGTCGCCAACAAGGCCGATATCTACGAGGCCTATCGCGGCTACAAGGCCTTCATCGAGCGCGCGTAACCAACCCTTCATCAGTTGCGGTTAAATACAGACTAACCTGGCCCATAAACGGCCAAAACAGACCGTATTCCACCGCAACTTCCTTTTTGGCAGAGGAGAGTCCATGCTGCAGGTCGTCATTTCGCCCGCCAAGCAGATGCGCGCGGCCCAAGATGCTTTTGAAGTCCTGGGCATCCCACCCTTTGCGCGCGAGACGGCTCGCCTCCACCGCGCACTGCTAGATATCGAGCGGAATGAAGGCAGCGGCGGCCTGCAGGCGCTATGGAACGTGAGTGACAAACTGCTGGGGCCTTGCCTCAACACCCTGCATGAGTTCGGGCCCATCCTGAAAAACGGCGATCTCGACAATCCCGCACTCGCCTGTCACCTCTCCCCTGCCGTCATGTCCTACCACGGCATTCAATACCAGAGCATGGCGCCCGAGGTGATGGATTCCGCGCAGCTCGCATGGCTGCAAAGCCACCTGTGGATCCTCTCTGGCCTCTACGGGTGCGTTCGCCCCTTTCATGCCGTCGAACCATATCGGCTGGAAATGGGCGCGAAGCTCGCCGTTGACGATGCCCGAGACCTCTACGCGTTTTGGAACGACAAGCTCGCGCGGGCTATCGCCCCGGCAGGCTCAAACACCACGATCGTCAACCTCGCCAGCGTAGAGTACGCCAAAGCCGTTCTGCCCCATCTCGCGGGCGACGCCACGGTCGTCACGTGCCTCTTTGGCGAAGGCATCCGCAACGGCAAGCCCATCCAGCGCTCGACCGCCAGCAAAAAGGCACGTGGTTCCATGGTGCGCTGGATGGCAGAAAACAAGCTCGAGGATGTAAGCGGGCTCACCGCGTTTGACGTTGGTTATCGTCACTTTCCCGAGCTTTCAAATAAGAACACTTTGGTCTTCCTGAACGAACAGACCTTGTAGGACCACCGCTACTTTTGAATGTGCTGCCCAGGCACGGCGTCTATTCCGCCAAGCCGTCGGCTTTGGCAACTTCGTTTGTCGAGCCGTCCTGATAGGTAATCTTGACATGCTCCACCTCGGACACCGCAACACCCGTCGGGGGCTCCAAGCGCCATTCCGTCAGCGCGATATCCATAGTCGTAGGCACGTCGCCCTGATTCTTGAGCTTCACCGTCAGCGTTTTGAGCGCCGCATCATACGTCACGCGTTCGATTTCCTCACCAGGAATAGACCCACCGCTCAGCTGAAGCTGGACAAATCCATCGCGCGAATACCAATAGTCGCCCGGCGCGGCAACGGTATTGCCGCCCGTAACCTTCACTGTCATGATCGGCAGGGCATCGTCGGCCTCGAACTCCCATGCAGCGCCGCCGTGACCGCCAAACGTCCAGATACAAAAGGCAATCACCAGCACGGCAAGCACCGCAAAACCAATCGCGACAAGGCCATGGTGCGCACGGCTTTCCTCGGCCGATACATCCCATTGCGTCTCTCGATATAGATGCTTGTCTTCCATGTTCGCCTCCCCACAGGCACGCTCGTTAGGCCAATCGTACCCATTCGAGCTATACTTGAGCCCATTACATAAACGGGGAGCTTGCAGGACAGGACGGCAGGCTGAGACTGGGCGCGCCCGCCCTGACCCGCAAACCTGATATGGGTAATGCCAACGAAGGGAGCCGTGCCAATGAGCACACAGACCGAGCCCAAGCTCGTCACGCAAATCGACTTCGCCCGCGCCGGGCAGATCACGCCGCAGATGAAGGAAGTCGCCGAGCGCGAGCATCGCGACCCCGAGTACATCCGCGAGCGCGTGGCCGACGGCCGCATCGCCATTCCCGCCAACATCGTGCACATCAAAAAAGGCATGCGCGCCTTTGGTGTCGGCGAGGGCCTGTCTACTAAGGTCAACGTCAACCTGGGCATCTCGGGCGATAAAGCCGATGCCGCCGAGGAATGGAAGAAGGTCAAGATCGCCGAGGACTTTGGCGCCGACGCCATCATGGACCTTTCCAACTCGGGCAAGACGCGCCAGTTCCGCCAGCAGCTCATCGACGAGACGCCGCTCATGGTGGGCACCGTCCCCATGTACGACGCCATCGGCTACATGGAAAAGCCGCTGGTCAAGCTTACCAAGGATGACCTGTTCGAGGTCGTGCGCGCGCACGCCGAGGACGGCGTGGACTTTATGACCATCCACTGCGGCATCAACAAGTCGGTCACCAAGACCTTTAAGGAGACCGGCCGCTTGATGAACATCGTGAGCCGCGGCGGCTCGCTGCTGTTTGGCTGGATGGAGGTCACCGGCAACGAAAACCCCTTCTACGAGTACTTTGACGAGCTGCTTGAGATTTGCCACGAGTACGACGTGACGATTTCGCTCGGCGACTCCTGCCGCCCGGGCTGCCTCTACGACTCCAACGACGCCACCGAGACCGCTGAGATGATCGAGCTGGGCAAGCTGTGCAAGCGCGCTTGGGCCGCCGGCGTCCAGGTCATGGTCGAGGGCCCGGGCCACATGGCGCTCGACGAGATCGCCGCCAACATGAAACTGCAGAAGCGCCTGTGCCACAACGCCCCGTTCTATGTGCTCGGGCCGCTGGTGACCGATATCGGCGTGGGTTACGACCACATCACCGCCGCCATCGGCGGCGCTATCTCCGCCAGCTCCGGCGCCGACTTCCTGTGCTACGTGACACCGGCAGAGCACCTATGCCTGCCCAACGCCCAGGATGTGCTCGACGGCCTCATGGCCACCAAGATCGCCGCACACGCCGCCGACATCGCCAAAAAGGTGCCCCACGACCGCGACATGGACGACAAGATGGGCCAGGCACGCCGCAAGCTCGACTGGGACTCCATGTGGAAGTGCGCGCTCGACCCGGTCACCGGTAAGAAGCGCTACGAGGAGTCCCCCGCCGCCACCGAGGGCACCTGCACCATGTGTGGCAAGATGTGCGCCGTCCGCACCGTCAACAAAGTTTTCGAGGGCACCACGATCGACCTCGGCATGGAGGACTAGCCCTGTCGCCGCGGCCGCTTCTGGCGGCGAGCC
>USIL01000143.1:0-4520 GCA_900554655.1 uncultured Collinsella sp. | reverse complement strand
ATCCCACCATGGCAGCCGCCAACATCGCCAGCGCCCAGAGCGATGCGATGCGCGCGGCAGCCGCCAACCCCAACGGCGCGATGGCCGGCTTTATGGGCATGGGCATGGCCGGCGGCATGGGCGGCATGAACGCCAGCCAGCTGTTCGCCGCCGGCCAGGCACAGCAGCAGGCTGCCCCACAGCCAGCTCCGGCACCCGCCCCCGCACCGGCTCCTGCCGCTGCCCCCGCGGCCGGCACGTGGACCTGCAGCTGCGGTGCCACCAACACCGGCAAGTTCTGCCCCGAGTGTGGCAGTCCCGCACCCGCCCCGGCACCGACCAAGTGGTTCTGCCCCAACTGCGGCAGCGAAAACGGCGGCAAGTTCTGCAGCAACTGCGGAACGCCCAGGCCCTAACCCCTCTATCTGGTAATTGGCGGGGGGTCCGCCACCCCCGCATTTGCTTCTATGGGCTTTCACACAAGAAGGAGGACACCATGAAGACAACGTTCAAAAAGTCCGTACTCGCATTTCTGACATGCGTCCTGGCGCTCGCCTTTGCCCTGACGGGCTGCAGCGGCGGCGGCAAAGACCCCAAGGCCAACTTCGTCGGCAGCTGGCAGTACTCGGGTGGAACCTTGGACGGCGAAGAGCTCACCGATGAGTACATGGATATGCTCAAGGAGTGGGGCCTCAACTGTATCCTGATCCTCGACGAAGACGGCACGGGCGTCCTCGACATGTTCCTTGAGGTCGCCGACCTGAAATGGGAGGCCAAGGACGCCACCACCGTAACGATTACCGCCGAAGATGAGTCGCACGACCTGAAGCTCAAGGACGACAAGCTCGTCCTCGAGGTGGACGGCGACAAGCTTATCTTTACGAAGTCCGACAAGGATCTGTCCGGTACGGTGAAGAAGGATCGCGAGGCGGCCGAGAAGGAAGAGGAGATCGATGAGGCCGTCGAAGACGAAGATGTCCAGAGCGTCGAAATCTCCCCCGCCGTCACCGTCGCCGATGACGATCTGTGCACCATCACCATCACCGAGAAGTTCAAGGACGACTGGGGCGACGTCGGCTTTGTCGTCAACATCACCAACAAGAGCGACAAGGACCTGACCTTCTACGCTCCTTCCGGCAAGACCAACGTCAACGGCACCATGAAGGAACCCTGGTTCTCGGCTCACCTGATGCCCGGCACCAACGCCACCGAGGAGTTCACGTTCTCGAGCGGCGAACTTGACAGCCTTGACGACCTGGTCAACACGACCATCGGCATCGACGCCTACCTGACCGATTCCTACGAGGACGTCGCTTCCTACACCGCGACCATCGCGTAACGGCACGTAACATCAGCCGCGGATTGGCGGACACATCCGCGCACACCAGACGGGGCCGCAGGAGTTGATCCTGCGGCCCCGTCGTTTTTATGCCGATGCGTAACGAGCGCTAGCGCTCCATGTTGGGAACGATGCCGCCCTCGGTTACCGCATGCACGGCCAGGCGCATGATGTTGTCGTAGCCGGTCTTGCTTAGGATCTCCGAGATGCGACGCTTGATGGTGCCCTCACTCATAAACAGCTCGGCCGCGATCTCGCGGCGGCTTTTGCCCTCGCAGGCAAGGCGCAAAATCGACAGCTCGACATCGTCGAGCGCCGCCGTACCCGAAAAAATGCTCTCGGGCGGCTTGGGAAACGTGCAATAGCCCGCCAGCGTGGAGCGCATCACGGCGAACAGCTCGTCGATACCGACGTTCTTGTACACAAAGCTGTCGACGCCCGCCTCGCGCGCCTGGTCCACAAAGGTGATTTCGGGCATACCCGTCATGATAATGACGCGGCACTCGGGCAGCTGCTCCTTGATGCGCGCCGCCGCCACGATGCCGTTGGAATCATGCTCGGTGCATACGTCCATCAGTATCATGTCCGGACGCTCCCTGAGCGCGACACCCAAAGCCTCGGAGGCATCGGCGATGGCGGAAACAACGGTCATATCGGGCTGGTCGCCAACGGAGCGCGCCAAGCTCTCGCGCAGGATGGCCTGGTCTTCGACTATAAGGACGCGGATCATGAACTTCTCCTTTGGACCGTGGCGTTGGAGCTCAGCGGGATGGACACCGCAAGCGTAAAGGGCTGGGCAGCATGGACCTCTAGGCTGCCACCCAGATCTTGCGCGACATGCCTCATACCTGGGATACCCGTTCCCTCGCGATACGATACGGGGGCCGGGGACCCGTCGTTAGAAATCGTCATGTGCGCGACGGCACCAGCATCCGCCCCCTCCTGCCACAGACGCACGTGGACCCGATGCGCCTGCGCATGCTTGGTGGCATTGGTCGAGGCCTCGCGGATAATCTGCAAAAATGCTGCGGCGACACGCGCGTCCTCAGGCAGCGCGCCCTCAACATCGATCTGCACACTCACCAGGCCAAACGCGTGGACGATATCACCCAGCTGCTCTGTAGGCTCGCTGGCACCGCCACTGCGAAGGTCGGCGGCAATCGAGCGCAGCAACGGGTCAATCTGCTCGAGCGACTCGTCGTCCAGGCGCCCCTCCTCCAAATAGCGATGGAGGATGGACAGGCGCTGCCCGATCACATCGTGAACGCGGGCACGCATACGTAGGTAGGCTGCATTGTCGGCAACCTTTTTAACTTCTTCGATCTGGGACTGGAGCTCTTGGCCCGCAAGCTCAAGCAGGTGGTTGGCTTGCGCCAGGCGGTCGTAGGCGTGTGCGTATTCCGTCACGTCCAGGCCGACGACGCGCTCGAACGGACGGCCCGAGACCGTAACGGAGTCACGCACGAACAGACGAATCTCGGAAGGAGAGGTCTCGACCACGGCGCGGTCCCTACCAAAGCGATCAAGGTCGATATGGGCGCGATTAGCGCTGCTTTCGGGCATTTGCATGCTCAGTTTGCGCAGGTCGTTCCATGTGCTGCTCATGTCGCCTAGGTCGGTGGGCATATGAAGTTCCACCAGGTTTTTGCGCATGCAGCGGTTCATGAGCAGCGGACGGCCCCTCGGGTCCAGATACAGGATGCCCACGGGAATCACGTTGATGGTCTCGATCGTCGAGAACATGGTGATATCCTCCTGGCGGTTACGGACGTCCATCAAGAGCGCCGCGATGGAACGGAACAGGAAGAACGCTCCCTCTGCGATAAGGACAACGGTCCACGCCGAGCCCATGGCAAAAACCACCGGCGGTGTAACGGCGACAACAAGCAGCAACTCGGCCAACATGACGGGGCGACGGTAGTGCACCATAAGTACCACACCATAGGCAAAGATCGCGGCATTGAGCCACAGCGCTCCGCCCATTGCCCTGGCGCAAACGTCAAGCGGGGCCACCAGATACGAGCCAGACGACGCGAATAAGATGAGCGCCGAAATCATCAGGTGAAGCACAAGGCTCGCCTCGTAGGCGCAAATCACCTTACGGTTATAGGACGAGCGGCGCGATGCGATGAGCGGGACGTGGATCGTCTGCAGACACGCAGCCAGGGCAAAGACAACATCGAGCGCAACGATTTGGGGAAGGATGAGCGGGATCTGCATCGTCACTCACCTGCCCTCGGCATCAAGACAATCATGCGCAGCTGGCCGGGCTCGCCCTCAAGGCGGTATGCCACGTTGCGCCCTTGCAGAGCGCTTTCGAGCTCATGGGCGGCCGGTGTCTGAGACAAGTCTTCCTCATCGTTGGAGAAGAGCGTGGCGCGCAGCTCGACACTGCACGAGTCATGGTCGCCCAAGTGATACATGAGCGCCGGGTGGTCGGTGGTGTAGGCAAAAAACGCAAAGTCATACACGCAGTCGTACAGGGCGCTTACCGTACTGGCGTGCATCGGGCGCCGTATGGCGATAATCGAGGCGCAATCGACATCGATGGTGCGCAGGTCGCTTGCGAGCTCGTTGGCAATGAGCTGAATGCGGTCGCGATCAAAACCGCTCTCCCCGTGCTGCGCCAACGTGAGCGACCCTTTGCGCTTGCAATAGGCGACAAGCATCTTGGCGCACTGCAGCATGCGGTAACGCTCGTGCGAAGATGCCTCGTCGGTCAACGGCGGCAGCGAGCTCAGCAGGTCATACATCTCTTCGAGCGCGCGGGCGAGTGCCTGGTCCACGTCTTGGACCAGCAAGGTCTCGGCCTCTTGATCTGCCAGGTGCGTCTTAAGGTCGTAGTCGGCCGTGAGCAGTTCGTTTTGGCGCTGCAGCTCCATGCGACGATGCGCCAGTTCGCGATTGAGCTCGTTGAGTTCCGACACGTCTTGGGCAAGCAGGGCCGATCCGCCCAGCAGTGGAAAGGCTCGGTACATTACATCGGGATTGGACTCTACGGCAAAGGCATGGGCATGCCCGTGTTCCTGGGCCCGCAGCTCTTCGCACACGCCCGCCGGCATTGGCTTCGACACCGGTGTGGCATAGACTTCCTGCAGGTCACGCGTTAGAACTTTGAGGTCGAGCGACAAGGTATCGAAAATGCCGGCGATGTCGTGATATGACGGAATGACACCGCAATCGAGACAGATTTCCATCGCCA
>USIL01000142.1:0-4531 GCA_900554655.1 uncultured Collinsella sp. | reverse complement strand
ACGTTCAGCGCGTCGGGGAACTCATCGGCGACCTCGTCCTCTTCCTCCGGAAGCAGGGCCACGATGTCGTCGAGCAGGTCGCCCGTGCCGTGGCCGTGCAGGGCCGAGAGCGGCGTGGGCTCACCGATGCCGAGCGAATAGAACTCCCAGATGCTGTCGTTCTCGCGATCGGGGTTGTCGAGCTTGTTCACCAGCAGAAAGACCGGCTTGTCGCAGCGCTTGAGCATGCGAGCGACCGACTCGTCCTCCTCGGTGACGCCGGTGCGGCCGTCGACCACAAACAGGATGACGGCGGCTTCCTCGGCGGCGGCGAGGGCCTGGTCGCGAATGGACGTGGCGAAGACGTCATCGCTCTTGAGCGGTTCGATGCCGCCCGTGTCGACGATGGTGAACTCGCGGCCGTTCCAATCGGCCGTGTGATACGAGCGGTCGCGCGTGACGCCGCGAGACTCGTGGACGATGGCGTCCGAGGTCTGGGCCAGGCGGTTAACGAGCGTGGACTTGCCCACGTTGGGGCGTCCGACGACGGCGACGATAGGTTTCATCTGCACTCCTTTAATGGGTAGGGTCAGTGGAAGTGTTAGAGTCGGCAGGCACAATGCCAAGGAAGTGCTCCAGGGTATCGAGCAGCTCATGCGGCATGGTCGACACCACATGAACCTCGGCGCCGCGACTGGTAAGGCTTGCGAGTAAATCGTCACGATGATACTCGTCAAGCGTCATGCCGTCAGCGTTGAACATGAGCTTAGGCACAAAGAGCATAACCCCCGAGAGGTCCTGCGGCAGCTGTTCCAGAATGTCGCAGGCGACGATGAGGCCGGTCACGTCCACGTTGCCGCCAAAGTAGCGATTCTTGATGGCCGTGACGGTGCCGGCGAGCCCCTGCGGCGATTCCACGAAACGTGCCACGGTGTCGCGTGCGCTGGCGCCCGAGAGGCACAGCAGGTGCTGGCTGCGAGCGGCGATGGCCTCGCGGACGCGGGCCAGTCGCTCGGCATCGGCGGCAAGCACATCGTCCGTCTCGTCTAGGTATGAGCGGATCATGCCGATACCGTCGTAGTACTGCGGATAGCCGTCGTAAAAGTCCGCCTCGGGCGGATCGATGCCGGCGTCCAGGTAGAACTCGTCGCTCATCTGGAAGGTGTGGCGGCCAAAACGCTCGAAGGCGCGGTCCTGGTAGGGACGGATCATGGCAATGGTCTCGCGCGCCAGTTCGGGCTTGTCGCTGTATGACCAGCTAAAGCGGTTTTGATGCTTGGTAAAACCGAGCGGCACAATGCCCAGGCTTGTGATTTGCTCGTGCTCCTCGCAAAAGCGCAGGGTCTTTTCCAGCTCCTCGCCGTCGTTCATGCCGGGGCACAACACGATCTGCGCGTGAATCTCGATGCCGGCGGCCATGATGGCCTCGAGTACGTCCATGCCGCGCTGGGCGTTGCGGCCCATCATGCGTCGGCGGACGTCGGGGCTTACGGCATGGACCGACACATTCATGGGACTCATGTTGCGTTGGATGACGTTTTGCACGTCCTCGTCGGTGAGGTTCGTAAGCGTGACAAAGTTGCCCTGCAAAAAGCTCAGGCGGTAGTCGTCGTCGCGAATATAGAGCGTGGAGCGGCCGCCCTTGGGGAGCATCGTCATAAAGCAGAACACGCAGGCGTTCACACAGGTACGCATGCCGTCGAAGATGGGGCCGTCGAACTCCAGACCCCAATCCTCTCCGGGAAATCGATCGAGCTCGACGGGGGTGACGGTGCCGTCACGCGGGTCGAAAATCTCCAGCTCGACCGTGTCGTCGTCTGCCTCCCAGAGCCACACGATCATGTCGGTAAGCTGCTCGCCGTTGACCGTGAGCACGCGCATGCCCGGCTCGATACCCACATCCCATGCGGGCGATTCGGGACGCACGTTCTTAACGAGCGCGCCCTCACCCGGCTCGGGGTCGCGGCTGCGCCCGTAATCGGCCACCTCGGCGGCGTATGCGGGTACGGTCTGGTCCATGGTTAGCAGCAAAGCTCCTTGATGCGCGTGACGGCGCGTTCGATGTGTTCTTGCGGGGTGGAGGCTCCGGCGGTGATACCGATGTGGTGAGCGTCGGTAAACCACGCGGCCTGGAGCTCGGAAGTTTCCTCGATGTGATACGTGCGCTCGCAGGCGTCTGCGCAAATCTGCGCCAGGCGGCGGGTGTTGCCCGAGTTCTTGCCGCCCACGACTACCATGCAGTCGCAGCGGTTGGCAAGTGCGGCTGCTGCCTGTTGACGCTCACTCGTGGCGGCGCAGATGGTGTTGATCACACGCAGCTCCTGCACGCGCGGGGTGATAGCTGCCACGACCTCGGCGAGGTTCTGCGCGGTCTGGGTGGTCTGCACGACGAGGCCTACCTTGCCCTTGAGCGACAAGGCATTGGCGTCGGCGGCACAGCTCACGACCTGTGCATCTTTGCCGGCGTGGCCAAGAATGCCCTCGACCTCGGGGTGACCCGGCTCGCCTACGACCACCACGCGGTAGCCCTCGCGCACCAGGCGCTCGGCTGCCATATGGACTTTCTTCACGTAGGGGCAGGTGGCGTCGACCACGTTTAGGCCGCGCTTGCGGGCAGCATCGATTACCTGCGGCACCACGCCGTGGGCGCGGATGATCACGGTGCCGGTTGCGGCGTCATCCAGGGTTTCGGCCAAGCCAACGCCTGCCTCAGCGAGCTCGCGTACCACGATGGGGTTATGGATGAGCGGACCCAAGGTATGAACCTGAGTGCACTCCCCTGCCTGCGGCGCGGCGGCCAGCGCCATGTCGAGCGCGCGCTGTACGCCGTAGCAAGTGCCGGCGTGTGCGGCGATCTCGATGGTAGGCGCTGTTGCCTGGTCGGACGCGGTCGCGGCAGTGTTCGTAACGTTCTCGCTCATGGCTAGAACCTGCCCGGATGCTCGGCGCACAGCTCGTCTCGCATAGCGTAGACGCGGTTCATGGCCTCGGACTCAAACCATTCCAGGCGCTCCGTGCGCTTAAGCCCAGCCGGTGCGTCGGAAAGCGAGACGGCCTTGCCGGCGCGGATCCAGCACTTCTTGGGACGCATGAGCTTTTTGCCTGCGGGCGTGATGTCGGACCAGCCGCAGATGGCGAGCGGGTTGACGGGCGCCTTGCCCATCTGGGCGATGAGCGCAAAGCCGCCGTGGACCTCGGGCTTGATCTCGCGCGAGCGGATGCGTGTGCCCTCGGGGAAGATCAGGACGTCCTCGCCGCGCTGCAGCGCATGCTGGGCGGCGCGCAGGCACTTCATATCGGCAGTACCACGCTCGACGGGGATGCCGCCAACGTGGCTAAAGGCCCAGCGCACAATCTTGCTCTTGGCGAACTCGGACTTAAAGATGGGACGAATGCGGCGGCCCCCAAAGAACAGCGCCGTCTCCACGGCCAAGAGCTCGGCCATCGAGGTGTGGTTGCAGATGACCACGCTGCCGCGGCCTTCCTGGCGCTCAAACAGAAGATCGGCGTCCTCGACCTTCCAGCGCCACATGAGCTTGGAGAAGGCCCAAAGGATGGCCATAACTACGACGACGGTGCCGCGGATGAGCGCTGGAAACTCGGCGTAGGGGGCGTTGTAATAGTCCTCGGGCGTCTGCTGAAACAGGCGCATGGGCTACCTCCTTTGGTTGATAAGGTCCTCGATTATCGAGACGACCTCGTCGATGGTGTGGGCGGTGGAGTCGACGTGCACGGCGTCCTCGGCGGGCACGAGCGGGGCGACCTCGCGGCTGCTGTCAAGCTTGTCGCGCTGCTTAAGGGCGTCGAGGGTCTCGTCGACCTCGGCCTCGAGCTGCGCTGTGCTGAGCGGCTGGGCGTCGTTTTGGTGACGCTGCAGCACGCGGCGGCGGGGGCGGAAGTCGCGTCGGACGCGCCCATCTTCTTCATGACCTCGTCCATGACCTTGCTGATCAGTTCGTCTTTCATCTATGTTCCCTCCGAACATTAATTTAAGTTTCCGTTATGTCGGTTACGCCATATGGGGAAGGATCTTCTCAACGTCGGTGTGGGGTCTGGGGATGACGTGCTGGGCCACGACCTCGCCCACCTTCTCGGCGGAGCAGGCCCCGGCGTCCACGGCCGCCTTGACGGCGCCCACGTCGCCGCGCACCATCACGGTAACCAAGCCGGAACCGATCTTCTCGTAGCCAACCAGACTGACATTGGCGGACTTGACCATGGCATCGGCGGCCTCAATGGCGCCAACCAGGCCCTTCGTCTCTACCATTCCGAGGGCTTCCTGTTGCATATTACTACCTCCTTATTGTGGTCCGCGGCGCGCCTGAAACAGCATTCGCACGCTTTCTGGCGAAATTATACCGGAAACCCTCCCCTGTTTTCTTGGCTGCCATATATACTTTTTTGTCGGAAGTCCCCCACCTGTTCGGAGCCTGTTTGTTTTACTTTTCCTATAAACAACGCAAAAAAGCACCCTTCGGGTGCTTTTTTGAAAACCTATTCATAACGTATGTGGGGATAGCGTTCAAAGTATGGATAGCGGGTATAGTAATGA
>USIL01000141.1:0-4535 GCA_900554655.1 uncultured Collinsella sp. | reverse complement strand
CACGTAGTGCGCAGCGGGGGTTCTTTCATGTCCGAGGACGCACCGGAAAGGAAGGTCGCCCTCGGGCCGGACAGCTAAGACAGCTTACGCGACGGTGTAAACCCAGTTGTGCTTGTCCTCGACAGCACCGGACTGGATACTAGTCAGGGTCTCGCGAAGCTTCTTCATCACGGGACCGATCTCGGTGTAGCCAGCCGGGAAGGTCACGGTCTCGTCGGCGCCATAAACCTTGTTGTCAATCTCGCCCACCGGGGAGATGACGGCAGCAGTGCCGCACAGGCCGCACTCCACAAAGGTGCCGGCCTTGACCTCGGCCCACTCGACGGGGCGCTGATCGACGGTCATACCCAGGTCCTGAGCGACCTGAACGAGCGAACGACGGGTGATGGAGGGCAGGATGGAGTCGGTGTGCGACTGCGGAACGACGAGCGTGCCGTCCTCCTTCACGAACAGGACGTTGGCGCCACCGGTCTCCTCGACATAGGTGCGGGACTCGGAGTCGAGATACAGGTTCTCGGCATAGCCCTCGCGATGGGCCTCCATCGTGGGCTTAAGGGACATGGCGTAGTTCAGGCCGGCCTTGATGTTGCCGGTGCCGTGCGGTGCGGCACGGTCGTACTCGGAAACGCGCAGCTTGACGGGCTTGAGGCCACCCTTAAAGTACGGACCGACCGGGGTCACGAGGATGCGGAACGTGTACTCAGGAGCGGGAGCCACGCCGATCACGTCACCGGAGCCGATCATAAACGGACGCACGTACAGGGTCGCACCGGAACCGAAGGGCGGAACCCAGGCGGCGTTGGCAGAAACGACCTGCTTGACGGCTTCAACGAACTTGTCCTTGGGGAACGGGGGCATCTCGAGGCGCTGCGCAGAGTTGTACATACGCTCGGCGTTCATGTCGGGACGGAAGCAGACGATGCTGCCGTCCTCGGCGGTGTAGGCCTTCAGGCCCTCAAAGACCTCCTGGCAGTAATGGAAGATGCCGCCGCACTCGGAGACATGCAGGGTGTGGTCGGTGGTCAGGCCACCCTCGTCCCACTCGCCGTCCTTCCAATGGGCCTCGTAGCTGTAATCGGTCTTCATGTAGCCAAAGCCGAGGCTACCCCAATCGATATCCTTTTTCTCGACAGTCATATGTCGCTCCTTACATACACAGTTGCATACTCGCGAACCCGCACGCAAGGACCGAGGCCGACCGCGTCGCAACGTCGCACGCCCGGAGCGTAGAGCCGGACGGGACACGCGAACAGCATCAAAGCCGATGGCACGTCGATTCGCATGCACGAGATTGTACTCCCCGTACGCGTCGGATAAAACGTTTTTCTTTAACTAACTAAAGTATTTTCATTTGACCGAAGCAAAAAGGCCCGCCACCGTAAGCGGTGACGGGCCTCAACTGCACGGTTTGCGCGCTGGCTCGAGCTACGCGTTCTTTTTGCCCAGCTTAGCCTTAACCAAGCCGACCACGGTCGGGATGATCGACACGGCGACGATACCGATAATCAGCAGCTCAAAGTGCTCCTGCACAAAGGGAATGCCGCCAAAGAAGTAGCCCAGCAGCGTAAAGACCGTCGACCAGGTAATGCCGCCCAGCACGTTAAAGATGACAAAGTTGCGCCAGTGCATACCGCCCATGCCGGCGATAAAGGGCACGAAGGTACGGATAAACGGAAAGAAGCGACCCAGGAAGATGGCCAGGTGGCCCCACTTGTCCAAGAAGTCCTCGGACTTTTTGATGCGCTCGGGCGTCATGGCCTTCACCTTGCCCGAAGCGATAATCTTTTTGCCAAAGAAGTGGCCGATCATAAAGTTGCACTGATCGCCCAAGATGGCTGCGGCCCATGCGGTGGCCAGAAGCGCCACGATGTTAAAGCCGCCGTTGTGGGCAAAGAAGCCCGAGGCGAACAGCAGCGAATCGCCGGGAAGGAACGGGAAGAACACCACGCCCGTCTCGATAAAGATGATCAAGAACACGCAGCCGTAGGCCATAAGCGGGCCGGCGGCAATCCAGCTGGCGATCGCAGTGCGCGGATCCTTAAGCAGCTCGGCGATAAAATTGATGAAACCCATGAAGTAAAACCTCTCAGTTGTGGGCGCGGATACGTCCAAGTTGACCAGTATACGGTTGCGGCGCCCCCTCGTGCGCAACCCCACAAAAGCATGACTCCATTACCAGCAAGTTTGCATAACTGACACCTGTCGTGCAAAGCCGCCAAGATTGTTCTTCCTAATCCCTAGCGAATCGCTATACTTTATTGAATCGCATTGCCATTGCGCTAAGGGAGGGCGGCCGGTGAGCTTTATCAATACCATTCGCGAGGACATCAAGACCGTCCAGGCGCAAGATCCCGCCGCGCAAAACGGTCTGGTCATCTTCCTTTCCTATCCTGGCCTGCACGCCAAGTGGAACCACGTGCCCGAGCACTGGCTGTGGGAGCATGGACATCGCTCGCTCGCCCGTGTACTCTCGCAAATCACCCGCCACATCACCGGCGTCGAGATTCACCCTGCCGCGCAGATTGGCAAGCACTTCTTTATCGACCACGCCATGGGCGTCGTCATCGGCGAGACCACCGTCGTGGGCGACAACTGCGTGCTCTACCAGGGCGTCACGCTCGGCGGCACCGGCAACGAGACCGGCAAACGCCACCCAACGCTCGGCGATAACGTCACCGTGGGCACGGGCGCCAAGGTGCTCGGCAACATCCGCATCGGCAACAACGTCAAAATCGGCGGCAACTCGGTTGTCGTCAAGGACGTGCCCGACAACTGCACCGTCGTTGGCGTGCCCGGGCGCATCATCAAGCGCAACGGCTGCCGCGTGTTCGAGGAGAGCTTCGATGCCAAGCAGCATCGCGAGTACATGCCCGATGACGCCGCCGAGCAGAGTGCCCTCAACCGCCAGGGCATCACCGAGAATGCCCGCCGCGTCAAAGAACTCGAGCGAGAGGTGGCCGAGCTCAAAACCCTCGTCGCCAAGCTCATGGACGGTAGTGTCGAGAAAGTTGGTGTAAGGGCCCTTGCGGCCCCTGTGTCCGATATCCGGAATCAGTTGATATCCTAGGCCGCCTCCACGCTGTCGGCAAGTTCCAGGCTTGATTCGATCATCTTCCTGGCCGCCTTCTCCAGCTCCGCCCAGTCGTGCTCGCCCGCGGCACCCATTCTGAACGCGGCGTCATGCATCTCGGCCATCTTCCTCTCCGAGAAGTAGCGCGAGCCGGACCATGTCTCGGCCTGGTCGCACATGACGGCGCCCACGAGCCTGAGCAGCGAACTCTCCGACGGGAAGACCTGCACCACGCGCGAGCGGCGCTTGATTTCCCTGTTGGCGCGCTCCTGCACGTTGTTGGTGCGCAGGCGCTTCCAGTGCGACGGCGGGAAGTCCAGGTACGCGAGCGCGTCGGGCTCCGCCTCCTCGAGCACCCTCGCCGCCCTCGGGCAGCACCCCTCCAGCATCTCGCACGCCGCGTGGTACATGGCCACTGCGGTGGCGGCGTCCCCGGCGCGGAAGACCGAGGAGACGATGCGCCCCACGCGGCGCCTCAGCTGCCAGGAGCCGGCCTCGCGCATGCAGTCGCGCATCAGGTGCACGGCGCATCGCTGCCAGGCCGCCCCCTGGAAGACCTCGCCTATGGCCCTGACCAGGCCCCCGTGGGCATCGGATACGACGAGCTCGGTGCCGGTCGCGCCGCGGTCGCGCAGCCTCCGCAGGAAACCGAGCCACGATTCGTAGGACTCCGTGTCCACCACGGACACCCCCAGCACCCGCCTCCAGCCGGACTCGTCGCAGCCTATCGCCGTGACCACCGCGGTCGAAGCCACGCGGCCCCCGCGGCGGCACTTGACGTAGGTCGCGTCGAGCCAGATGTAGGGTATCGCGCGCGCATCGAGCGGCCCCTCCGCGAGGTCGGCTATCTCGGCGTCGAGGGTCGCGGCGATCGCGCTCACTCGGTCCCTGCCGAGCCTCTCGATGCCCATCTTCTCGGCTATCCTCTGCACCTTCCTGGTGCTGGTGCCGGTGGCGTACATCTCGGCCACCGCCGCGACGAGCGCGCGGTCGACGCGCTGGTAGCGCTCGAGGACGTCCTCGGGGAAGAAGCTGCCCGTCCTGAGCTTGGGGATTCTCAGGTTGAGCGTGCCCACGCACGTCTCGAGCGTGCGGTTGCGGTAGCCGTTCCTGCTGTTGGCCCCCTCGCCGCAGAGCTGGTCGGCCTCCTCGTTCATGATGGCGTTGACCACCTGCTCGGCGAGCAGCCTGAGCAGCGACTGGATGTCGACCATCCCGTCGGTCGACCTCGGGATGGCGGCCTTATCCGGCATCGCGTCTGCTAATATCTCCATAGCGGTCCCTGTCCTTTCCCAGAACCTGTGTTATGTAGCAATTCCAGATTCTAGGACAGGGGCCGCTTGCGTTTGGCGGTCAGCCGTCGGCGCGCTTACACCAACATTTCCGACGCGATCCCGGATTGTTCATGGAAGGGTCTTATGGCTGCTTCGAATCCGCCTAAGGGGAGCGTTTCTTCTTCGTCCAT
>USIL01000140.1:0-4548 GCA_900554655.1 uncultured Collinsella sp. | reverse complement strand
GCGGGGGAGGCGTCTGCGAGGACGAGCTGGCTTTTTTGCCCATGTAGAGCAGGTGATAGCAGGCGCTGACGGTGCTCTGCGTAAGGTCCCAGCCCAGGGCCTCCCACATGGCTGTCTGAGCGATGCAGTAGAAATAGATGTTGTCCTGACCGATGAACTGGTAGATCTGAGCGTCGTCAGAGCACCACCAGTCGCGCCAGTCGAGCGAGCTGTGCTGGTAGGTGGGCGCGGGTACCTGCGTGGAGTCGGCGGCGGGCTCGCCCATGAGGGCGGCATCCTGGGCGGCGACGCCCTCGGTCACGCCGGCGGCCTTGGCATCGCGCGCGAGCACGGTACGCGTATAGCTGATGGGCGCCCACAGGCTCTCGGGCCAGCACCAGCAGGTGACGTCGGAGACGCCATCGACCTCGGGCACCGGAACGCCCCAGTCGATGTTGCCGGTGATGCGGAAGGGCACGAGCGCCTTGCCGCTGCGGAAGCGCACGCCACCGTTGGCGAGCACCGCGTGGGCGTCGTCGCGCTCCTTCCAGCTGGGGAAGGTGACGGTAAAGCTGCTCTTGTTGCCCTCGGGCTCCAGCACGGTGTGCTCGGGAAGCTGATCCTCGACGGCATCGAAGGCCTCGCGGAACTTGTTCTGGATGTAGAGCTGAGCCGGCAGCAGCCACTCCTCCATGGTCTTGGAGACCACGGAGCGAACCTGCGGGTTCTGGGCGAGCTTGGCGGTGTAGGTTTTCATGAAGTCGAGGTAGGCCGGCAGGTCAAAGTAGAGATTGTCGACCGGACGCAACTCGGGCACCTCGCCGGTGAGCTGGCTTTTGGGCGCGATGAGCTCCTCGGGCTCAAACTGGTGGCCCAGATCGCACTCGTCGGCATAAGCCTTCTCGGACTTGCAGCCCTGGATGGGGCAGCGGCCGATCACCTGACGGCCGTTGAGGAACGTGCCGGCCTTGGCATCGTAGAACTGCAGCGTGGAGCGCTTGGAGATGGTGCCCTGCTCGTGCAGGCGCTCGATAATCTCGGCAGTCACCTCGTTGTGGATCTGGGCCGCCGGCTCAAGGCCCGAGCCGGCGTAGATATCGCAGCTGATGTTGTAGTTGTTGAGGGTCGCGGCCTGGCGGGAGTGATTGGACTCGACATACTCGCCGATGGACTTGTCGTAGCCCTCGTTCTCCTTGAGCTTGCGGTAGCTCTCCATGATGGGCGAACCGTAGCAGTCGGTGCCCGAGGTGAAGATGACGTTTTCGCGGCCCAGGCGGTCACGCAGGAAGCGGGCGAAGAAGTCGGCCGGGACAAAGACGCCGCCGACGTGGCCAAAGTGCAGACCCTTGTTGCCGTAGGGCTCGCCGGCGGTAACGATGGCGCGGCGCGGCCAGCTGGGACGGTCGTTCATGGAGTATTTGGATGCCATGGGACTCCTTCGCATATGGTGAGAGCGCGGCCGGGCGCAAGGCTCGGCGGCGCGGTGGTCAATTCGTGCATATCGTTCGACATTATCGCACATGCGGGCGGGTGCGTGGCAGGGGCGCTATCCTAAGATGCTATGAATGAGATTTCCAACATACATGCGTTTGAGGACGAGGATTTTCTACACGCTTGCTTCGTGTGGGGGATGGCCGTGATCGCGGTGTTTGCCGTGTGCCTGGTGCCGGTGTTTATGCTGTTGGGCGGGCCTGCGGACTTGGACGCGGCTGAGGCGGGCGGCTGGATGGCTGTCGTGGGCTGGATAGTCGGCTTGGCTGCGGTTTTGGCGGCTTCATTTGCCGTGCACGAGCTGGTGCATGCGGTGTTTTTTAAGCTGCTGGCGCCTGCGGGCGCGCAGGTGACCTTTGGGGCGAATCGCGAGACGGCGATGATCTATGCCTGCGCCGAGGGCGTTGTGTATTCGCGCCGGCGGTACATGGCGGTTTGCCTGGCGCCGACGGTTGTTGTGACGACAGCATTTGCCCTGGGGTTTGCGTTCTCGGACTATCCGCTGCTGTGCTACCTGGCGGCTGGTCTGCACTTGTCGGGCTGTGTGGGTGATTGGTATTACGTGCGGACCATTCTGCGCGACCGCCGTATCGTCGCCTGCGAGGATACGTCCTTTGGCGTGCGCTTTTTTGGGTGAGGAGATGTCGATGAAGTCGTTGTTGCTGCATGCGTGCTGTGCACCATGCTCGCTTGAGCCGGTTCGCCTGCTGCGCGAGGAGGGGTTTGAGCCCACGATTTGCTGGACCAACCCCAATATTCAACCGCGCGATGAATGGCAGCGCCGCTTGGACGAGCTGCGCCGGTGGTGTGCCGATGGCGACATCGAGCTCATCGAGGCAGGGGAGGACCGCGATCGCTGGGAGACCGGCGTGGCGCCGCTGGGTGCCGATCGGCCTCGTCGCTGTCGCGCGTGCTATGCCCTGCGCTTGGCCGAGGCGTGCCGCGTGGCCCAGGAGCGCGGGTTTGAGTTTGTGGGCACGACGCTCGCCGTCTCGCCGTACCAGTTGTTCGAAACCTGCAATGATGTGTTGGAGCGTCTGGCTGCCGCCCGCGGTCTCACCCCGGTGATTCGCGATTTTCGCCCGTATTACCCCGAGGCGACACGCCGTTCGCGCGAGCTTGGCATGTATCGGCAGAACTACTGTGGTTGCCGCTTCTCGGCTGTCGAGGCGGCCATGGACCGCGCCCGTATCCGCGACGAGCGCAAAGCCGCCAAAAAGTAGTTCACTTGGGACGTCAGCCTGCTAGGATGTAGAGCGGACTTTAGCTATATAAGGAGTATCCGACGTGTCTATGCGTACCGATGATTTTGACTATAACCTTCCTGAGGAACTGATCGCCCAGGCTCCAGCCGAGCCGCGCGACTCCTGTCGCCTGCTGGTGGTGGATCGCAAGGGCTCCCAGGCGGGAACGCCGTTGGAGCACGGCGGTACCGTTGAGCACCGCATCTTCCGTGACATCATCGACTATATCGAGCCGGGCGACGTACTCGTCATCAACCAGACGCGCGTGATGCCGGCTCGCCTGATCGGCCGCAAGGCCGGCTCGGGCGGTGTGGTCGAGACGCTGCTGCTCAAGCGCCGCGAGGACGTGGATCCGCTTGGTCACGTTTGGGAGTGCCTGGTCAAGCCGGGCAAGCGCCTGAAGCCCGGTGCTCATATTGAGTATCGCGCCTGTGGCGCCCATGCGCCCGAGGGGGCTCCCGTGGTGCTGACGGCCGAGGTTGTCGACTTTGTCACCGATAGCCGCGGCGGCCGCCTGGTGCGTTTTGAGCCGGCCGGTTGCAATGCCGCCGGCGACCCGCGCACGCTCGACGAGGCCATCCATGCTGCCGGCCACGTGCCGCTGCCGCCCTACATTACTGATTACGAAGGCGATCCCGAGAAGTACCAGACCGTCTACGCCATGAAGGAGGAGCACTCGGCTGCCGCCCCCACGGCGGGTTTGCACTTTACGCCCGAGCTTATGGCTGCCATCGAGGCCAAGGGTGCCAAGTTTGCCGCCGTCGAACTCGAGGTGGGCATCGACACCTTCCGTCTGGTGGAGGAGGACGATCCCACGCAGCATGTGATGCATACCGAGCGCTACCACGTGTCGCAGGAGGTTGTCGACGCCGTGCATAAGGCGAAGGCCGAGGGCCATCGTGTGATCGCCGTCGGCACCACCGCGGTGCGCTCGCTCGAGAGCGCGTTTGACGCGGACGCGCCGGTGTCCGATCCGGCCGTGACGGCGTGCTATTTTGAAGGCCGCGAGGACGGGGCCGATACGCTTGGCCGCGGTGACATCGTGGTGCGCGAGAACGCCACGACGCAGCTTTACCTCATGCCCGGCTCGACCTATCACGTGGTCGATGCGCTGATCACGAACTTCCACGTGCCGCGCTCCACGCTCATGATGCTCGTAAGCGCGCTTGCCTCCCGCGACCAGATCATGGATGCCTACGCCGCCGCCATCGAGGAGCGCTACCGCTTCTTCAGCTTTGGTGACGCGATGCTGATCCTTTAAAAGCCATTACAATAGACAACTAGAGGGGGAGAGCTTTGTATAAGCTGCTAAAACAGGAAGGCCGCGCACGCCGCGGGGAATTCAAAACGGTGCATGGAACAGTTCAGACACCGGCATTCATGAATGTCGGAACGTCCGCTGCCATTAAGGGCGGCATTTCTTCTATCGATCTGGTCGACCTTAAGTGTCAGGTTGAGTTATGCAACACCTATCATCTTCATGTGCGTCCCGGCGATGATGTGATTCGGGCCATGGGCGGTCTGCATCAGTTTATGAACTGGCATAGACCTATTCTGACGGACAGCGGCGGATTCCAGGTGTTTTCTCTGGCAAAGCTGCGCAAAATCAAGGAGGAAGGAGTCACATTTGCCTGTCATCTGGATGGTAAGCGCATTTTTATGGGGCCTGAGGAAAGTATGCGCATCCAGTCCAATCTCGGTTCGACCATTGCGATGGCGTTTGATGAATGTATTGAAAATCCTGCTCCATATGACTATACCGAACGTTCGATCGCACGGACGACGCGCTGGCTGGCGCGATGCAAACGTGAAATGGCGCGCCTCAACGAGCTTC
>USIL01000139.1:0-4551 GCA_900554655.1 uncultured Collinsella sp. | reverse complement strand
CAGCTGCATCATCAGCGGAATCTTTTGACGCTCATCCTGCAGTGTCACGTATTGACGCATGCGGGCGCGTAGGTTTTTCGCCTTGCCCACGTAGATGACATCGCCCTTGGCATCCTTCCAAAGGTAGCATCCGGGCTGTGTGGGAACGCGCGAAACCTGCTCGGCAAGCGTTGGAATGTTGTCGTGACCGGCCACGCGCACCTACTTGCGACGAAGCAGCGCCGAGACCTCGGGCATCTTAAGGACGACGGCAAGGCCAAAGGTAACAGCAAGCGAGACGACACCCGCAACGCAAACATAGCCAAGAGTAATCAGAATCGAACCGCCAAGCGCCCCGACAAAGTGCTCAAGCGCCCACATGACGCCGGCGCCTGCGGCAGCACCCAGGCCACCGAGCAAAAGGCCAAAGAAACCGCCATGTAGGATAGATTTGACCTGAAGGCCACGCAGACGACGACGCAGCCACCACAGCGAACAACCGACCAAGATCACGTAGTCGACGACATACGAAAGCGCGATTGCCGGCATGCCGAAGCCCAGCACAACGCCAAACAGCAGAACCGAGCCGGCCTGGCCGATGGCAGAATACAGGCAATAGCGGCTATAGGGCTTCATGTCGAGCAAGGCAGAGAAGCTCTTCTGCATCAACACGACCACGCCGTAGAGCGGCAGCGAGAGCGCCAGGTAGACAAGGTACTCGGACACCAGCGTCACGCCGGATTCATCGAACTTGCCAGCACAGTAGATCATGTTGAGCGGACGCGCGAAGACAATCAGGTACAGCGCGAACGGAATCAGGAAGAACAGCATCTGGGCGACGCCACGCGAAATGCCCGTGCGAACGCTGTCGTAATCCTTCTCCTGTGCGTCGTGAGAGAGCTCGGTATAGAGCGCCGTCGAAAGCGAGGCGGCAATCAGCGCGTAGGGCAGCGTGTACCACAGGCGCGCATAGGCGATGACGGAAGGACCAGTCTCGGGCTGGACCACCAGCGCGGCAGCGTTGGTGATAGAAGTCGAGACAAACATGCACACCGTGGCGAGCAGCGTCGGGATACCGAGCGCAATCGTCTGCCGCAGTGCGGGGTCCTTAAAGTCGATATGGATATGGGGATGCACGCCGTGCTTGCCAAGCGCGGGAATCTGACATGCCATCTGAACAAAGACACCGAGGGTCGTACCGGCCGCAATCAAGATGATGCCGGCACGTTCGCCAAACTGTGCGGACACGGGCGCAAAACCCATAAAGCTCGCAATGACGATCACATTGTTGAGGACCGGGGCAAACGTCGACCAGAAGTAGTCGCGGTGTGCGTTGAGAACGCCCGAGAACACCGAGCCCAAACCATAAAACAGAATCTGGATGGCAAAGAAACGGAACATGAACGCAGCGGTATCCATGCTGCCGCCGTCACCCGAAAGGAACGATTGCGTCCAGATAAAGCCCGGGGCGAACACGGTCCCCAGCAACGAAATGCCACCCAGCACCAAAAGCAGAATGCCGAGCAGGTTGCCCACGTACTCGTTTGAGGCCTCGCGACCCTGCTCACGCCTCACGCCCATGTACACGGGCAAAAACGCCGTCACGAGCATGCCGCCCATCACGAGTTCGTAGAGCATATTGGGCAGGTTGTTGGCGACCTGATAGGAGGACGAGAGTAGCGACATGCCGATAGCGGCCGCCATTGCCCACGTGCGGATAAAACCGGTGACGCGAGACACGATAGTCAGGATGGTCATAAGCCCGGCGGAACGACCAACCGTGGAGTAGTCCGACGAGCCCATGTCGTCAGTGTCATCTCGCGACGAAGAAGCTTCGGATGAGGGTGTCTGAGGCGCAGATTCTTTTGCAAAATGAGCTCCGCGCTTCAATTCTTCCTGCGGCATCGCTCAGTCCTCTCTCGTAATCGCGGCAACCGTCGCCCCGCAAAATGCAATTAAATCATCGGGTGCAAGCTCGAGCTGATAACCACGCTTGCCTCCCGAAATAAAAATGGTATCCCAAAGGACACATGTCTCATCAATGAGCGTCCGGTAGCGTTTTTTCATACCGACCGGGCTGCAGCCGCCGCGAACGTAGCCAGTCGCCGCAAGCAAATCCTTCACATGCATCATGGCCAAGGACTTCTCCCCCGCGGCACGCGCGGCGGACTTTAGATCGAGCTCGTCGGCAACAGGGATGCAGCACACGACATAGTCGTTGGACGGTGTCACACAGACCAAAGTCTTAAATCCTTGACCGGGCTCCTCGCCAAGCTGCTCCGAAATCGCGACCCCCAGGCCCACCGACTCATCGCCATCGTCTTCGTACGTATGTAGAACATAGGAAATGCCGGCGCTTTCCAGCTCGCGCATCGCATTGGTTTTTGGCGTCTTTACAGCCTTTGCCATGACATATCCTTTCCCTCGCATTCGGACGCAAGGATTAAGTATATGTCCAATTCGGCTGCATACGTCACTTCGGCACAGCAAGCGCCATCGAATCACAAGGAGTCGATGGCGCCCATAAACTGAATCGCCTATTTATTGAGCATCAAGTTGAGCCTGGCGCTCCCGGTCACGCCTGAGCAACGGCGCCAAAAACTTGCCCGTATAACTCTGCGGACAGTCCGCAACCTGCTCCGGTGTACCCGAAACCACGACGGTTCCGCCGCCGTTACCGCCCTCGGGACCCATATCGATCAGGCGGTCGGCAACCTTGATGACATCAAGGTTGTGTTCAATCACCAGCACCGTGTTGCCCGCATCGACCAAGCGCTGCAGTACATCGAGCAGCTGGCGGACGTCCTCAAAATGAAGGCCGGTCGTCGGCTCGTCCAAAATATAGAACGTCTTGCCCGTCTGGCGTCGATGAAGCTCCTTGGCGAGCTTCACACGCTGCGCCTCGCCGCCCGAAAGCGTCGTGGCGGGCTGGCCCAGGCTCACGTAGCCCAAGCCTACATCGTACAGCGTCTGGAGCTTGCGCTTAATCTGCGGGATATTCCCAAAGAAGGCCAGCGCCTCGGTAACGCTCATGTCGAGCACGTCCGAGATGGTCTTGCCACGGTAGGTGACCTCGAGTGTCTCGCGGTTGTAGCGTTTACCGCCGCAAACTTCGCAGGGAACGTAGATATCGGGAAGGAAGTGCATCTCGATCTTGATCTGTCCGTCGCCCTTGCACGCCTCACAGCGCCCGCCACTCACATTAAAGGAGAAACGACCTGGCGAGTAGCCGCGCGCCTTCGACTCCGGCGTACTCGCAAACAGTGCGCGAAGATCATCCCACAGGCCGATATAGGTAGCAGGGTTGGAACGCGGCGTGCGGCCAATCGGCGACTGGTCGATATCGATAACCTTATCGATACACTCGATGCCCTCGATTTTTTTATACGGACCCACAGGGCGCGTCGAACGGTGAATAGCATTCGTAAGGGCAGGCGCAATGGTGTCGGTAACCAGGGAGCTCTTGCCCGATCCCGACACGCCGGTAACAACCGTAAGCGTACCAAACTCGATCTTGGCGGTAACGTTTTTGAGGTTGTTGGCTCGAGCGCCCGTAATTTTAAGGCAGCCACGACCGGGCTTGCGCCGTTCATCAGGCACCCGGATCATTCGTTTGCCGGTCAGATAAGCGCCCGTCATCGACTCAGGACAAGCCATGATATCGGCAGGCGTTCCCGCCGCGACTACGTGTCCGCCGTTGACGCCGGCGCCGGGCCCCATGTCGATCACGTAGTCGGCGGCACGGATTGTATCCTCGTCGTGTTCGACGACGATAACGGTATTGCCGATATCGCGCAGGCGCTCGAGCGTCTTAATCAGGCGCTCGTTGTCACGCTGATGAAGACCGATCGAGGGCTCATCCAGAATATAGAGCACGCCCATGAGACCCGCGCCGATCTGCGTTGCCAGGCGAATACGCTGCGCCTCGCCACCAGAAAGCGTCGCCGAGGCACGATCGAGCGTCAGATAGTCGAGTCCAACATCGACCAGAAAACGCAAGCGCTCCAGGATTTCCTTGACGATGCGCCCGCCGATAAACTGTTGGCGCTCGGTGAGCTCCAGGCCCTCAAAAAACTCGAGCGACTCACGGCACGACAGGCAACAAACCTCGTAAATGGACTTGCCGCCCACGGTGACGGCGAGCATCTCAGGGCGCAAACGAGCGCCGTGGCAGCTCGAGCACGGTTCCTCGCGAATGTACTTCTCCAAGCGCGCCTTGGTGTTCTCGTTCGTCGTCTCGGTATAGCGTTCGTACAGAATGTTGCGAACGCCCGAAAACTTGGTATCCCACTGGCTGCGACGTCCGTCGAGCTTTTGGTAGTCGACCGAGATCTTCGTATCGCCCAGGCCATCCAAGAATGCACGACGCACGCGAGGGGGCAAGTCCTCCCACGGCGTATCGGTGCTCACCTTAAAGTGTTTGCAGACCGCAGCAAAAATCTGCGGATAGTAGTTCGAATTGCCGAACAGGCTACCAAAGACTCCGTCGGCAATGGACTTCGAGGGGTCCTCGATCAGCGCCTCGGCATCAACGGTTTTCTTAAAGCCCAGGCCGTCGCACTCAGGACATGC
>USIL01000138.1:0-4583 GCA_900554655.1 uncultured Collinsella sp. | reverse complement strand
TTCATACATCCTCACCAGTTGAGTATGGATATAGATTGTTTCCAAACGAGTTGGACAGTTAGTTGCATGCCTTGTCAGCGTAAGAAGTAGGTAAAGATACCGTTCACGCGATACGTTCGTGCCAGCGGTCGACTAAATTGAGACAATAGTGATTAGTGTTAGGCTACCGTCCCTTGTGGGGACTGAACGGACAGATGCATATGCCGAGCAAAATCGAAAAGAAGCAAGCCGCCGCAAAGCTGCGCAAACCGCCGCGCGACTTCTCGTACACGCAAAACCGAGAGCTCAGCTGGCTACGCTTTGACAACCGCGTGCTCGACGAAGCCTTCGATGAGTCCGTGCCGCTGTTCGAGCGCCTTAAGTTCGTCTCGATCTTCGAGTCCAACCTCGACGAGTTCCTTATGGTGCGCGTGGGCGGCCTGTCCGATCTGGCGGAGCTCAAAAAACAACCTGTCGACAACAAGAGCAATATGACCGCCTCCGAACAGGTCGATGCTGTCATGGCCGAAATGCCCGGGCTCCTTACCCGTTGGGAGTCCATCTTTAAGAGCATCGAGGGCAAGCTCGACACCTTGGGCGTTCACCGCGCCCGCATCGATTCGCTTACGCCCGAGGAGCGCACCTTTGTAACCCGCTACTTCCAGGCCTACGTGTCACCGGTCATCTCGCCGCTGGTCATCGATCCTCGCCACCCCTTCCCCAACCTGCGCAATGGCGCGCTCTATCTGGCCTGTGGTCTGGACGGTGCCACCGACGAGGAGAGCCTGCTGGGCCTTATCGAGATTCCCGCCTCGATGAACCGCGTGGTCGAGATCCCCTCGCCCACCGGCACCTACTCCTACATCTTGCTCGAGGACGTCATCCTCGCCTGCCTGGACAGCTGCTTTGGCTCCTATAAGCCGCTGGATCGTGCGCTGATCCGCGTCACCCGCAACGCTGACATCGATCCGGACGGCGAGGGCGTCGAGGAGGAAGAGGACTACCGCCAGCACATGAAGCGCATTCTCAAGAAGCGCCTGCGCCTGCAGCCGGTAGTGCTCGCGGTCTCGGGATCGCTCGAGAAGGCGACGCTCAAGACCATCCGCAAGGCGCTCGAGCTTTCGCGTCGCTCGGTCTTTACCTGCGATATCCCGCTCAACCTGGGCTACGTCTTTGGCATTGAGGGCAAGATTCCCGAGCACCTGCGCAACGAGCTGCTCTTTACGCCGTTTAAGCCGCAGCCCAATCCCACCATCGACATGACCCGCTCCATCCGCGAGCAGGTGCTGCAGCACGACAAGCTGCTCTTTTATCCCTACGAGGCCATGAACCCGTTCTTGGACCTGGTGCACGAGGCCGCCTATGACCCCGAGTGCATCTCGCTGCGCATCACGCTCTACCGCGTGGCCAAGCAGAGCCGCCTATGCGAGTCGCTGATCGATGCTGCCGAGAACGGCAAAGAGGTCACGGTGCTCATGGAGCTCCGCGCACGCTTTGACGAGCAGAACAACATCGAGTGGGCCGAGCGCCTGGAAGAGGCCGGCTGCACCGTCATCTATGGTTCCGAGGGCTTTAAATGCCACTCAAAGATCTGCCAGCTCACCTATCGCGAGGGCATGGCGCTAACGCGCCTCACGCTTTTGGGCACCGGCAACTTTAACGAGAAGACGGCCAAACTCTACAGCGACTTTATGCTCATGACAGCCCATCCCGGCATCGGCGAGGACGCCAACCTGTTCTTCCGCAATCTGTCGCTGGGCAACCTGCGCGGCGACTACCGCTTCCTGGGTGTGGCGCCCGTCGGACTGAAACCGCTCATCATGCGCGGGCTTGACCGCGAGATCCAGCGCGCCCTTGCCGGCGAGCCCGCCCGCGTGTTCTTTAAGCTCAACTCGCTGACCGACCGCGAGGTTATCGACAAGATCGCCGAGGCATCGTGTGCCGGCGTGCGCGTAGACATGATCATCCGCGGCATCTCGTGCCTCAAGCCCGGTGTTCCGGGCAAGACCGAGAACGTGCATGTCCGCTCCATCGTCGGACGCTTTTTGGAGCACGCGCGCGTCTATGCTTTCGGCGTGGACTCGGACATGATTTACCTGAGCTCGGCAGACATGATGACGCGCAACACCGTCCGCCGCGTGGAGATCGCCTGTCCCATCCGCAGCCCGGAGATTCGCCGCAGGCTCCACGAAATTCTGGACGCCATGATGACACGCAACACCGAGCACCGCGTGGAGATTGCCTTCCCCGTGCTCGACCCCACCTGCCGCGCCCTAGTGCACGAGTACATGGGCATGCAGCTGCGCGACAACGTGAAGGCCCGCAGCCTCACGAGCGACGGCACCTGGGTCCCCGTGGAGCGTGCAGAGGGTGAGAAACCCTTCAACTCGCAGGAAGCCCTGCTGGAGCGTGCCTATCGCAACGCCGAGGCCGCCGCGCAGCAGCGCGCACAGGAGAAGGAACGTGTGGCCGAGGAGGCCATTCAGGCCGAGGTTGAACACGGGGCAGCTGCCAAACCGGAAGCGGTTGCAGCTCCCCCGGTGAATGAGCCCGAGGCTGCCGCAGAGCCCGCCGTGGAGAAAGCGCCCGAGCCCGCTACTGCGACTCCGGAGCCCGCCGCCGAGGCAAAGCCCGCCCCTGCTCCTGAGCCGCAGCCGGCCACACCCAAGGTCCAAAAGGTCCAGGCGACCGTCATTGAGCCCGAGCCTGCACCTGCACCTCAGCCCGATCCGCAGGTCATCAAGCCCGCACCCGAGACGAGCGCCCGTCGCGATAAGCCCGCCGGCAAGACCAAGGCCATCGAGCGCCATCGCCCCGGCCGCGTGCGCATGGGCCTGGGTCTGATCGGCCTGGGTCTTAAGACGCTCATTACCGGCAAGACGAAATAGTCGTTTGTAGAAGCAGTTTGTAGAAGCGCCCCGCATTTGAGGAAAGCCTCGGATGCGGGGCGCTTTTCCCTGCTACCATGGTGCGAACAACAACGCGAATGACAGGCAGGAATATGAAGCTCACTATAGAATCGATGACCTACGGCGCCGACGGGCTGGCGCACGCCGACAACGGCAAGGCCGTCTTTGTGCAGGGCGCCGTGGCAGGCGACACCGTCGAGGCCGAGGTCGTACAGGACGGCAAGTCGTTCATGCGTGCCCGCACCACCGAGATTCTGGAGCCAAGCCCCGATCGCATTCAGTCTCCCTGCCCCTTCGTGGGCATCTGCGGCGGCTGCTCGTGGGGCAATCTCTCACGCACGGCACAGCTCGCCGCCAAGGAGCAAAATCTGCGCTCCACGCTCGAGCGTATCGGCAAGTTCAGCCCCGATCAAGTCGATGAACTGGTGCAACCCATCCGCCACACCAAGGATGATTGGGGCTACCGCAATAAAATCGAACTCGAGCCGACCGTTGTAAACGGCCGCGTGCGTCTTGGCATGCACGGTGTCGATCCTCGCAAGATCGTGACCGTCGATTCGTGCCCGTTGTTCGACAAACGCTTCCCCAAGGCACTCAAATCGGTCGTCGGCGCGCTCAATTATCTGAGCGGCAGCCACGACCTGGGCCTTGAGCGCGTGGGCATTCGCGCCTCGCGTCGCACCAAGGCACTCGAGGTGGCGCTCTGGACGCCTACGGGCTCTTTCCCGCGCTCGCAAGTCTCGCGCGTGTTGGCAGACGCCGCGCACCCCACAAGTGTCGTACGCGTGATGAGCAAGGGCGAAAAGAAGGCCCGCCGTGTTTCCAAGGTCGAAATGCTCGCCGGAGAGGGCTCATGGACCGAGAATATCGCCGAGGGTCAGATGCGCTTGTCTGCCCCGTCTTTTTTCCAGGTCAACACCAAGGGTGCCGAGATTTTGATCGAGCTTGTCATGGAAACGCTCGATCCGCAGGAAGACGAGCTTGCCGTGGACCTGTACTGCGGTGCCGGCACCTTTACCCTGCCGCTCGCCCGCCGCTGCGACTTTGTCGCCGCCGTCGAGGCCTACGGCCCCGCCGTGCGCGACCTGCGCCGTAACCTGGAGATCAACAAGCTTGATAACGTCGACGTCATTGGCGGAGACGCGGTGCGCGAGTTCCCCGACCAGGATGCCGACGTCTTGGTGGTCGACCCGCCGCGCGCAGGCCTCGCCCCCGAAGCGATCGACCTTATCGCCAGCACGAGTGCCCACGATGTCGCCTACGTGAGCTGCGACCCGGCCACCCTGGCGCGCGATCTTAAACGCTTTGTCGAAGAAGGCACCTTCTCCCCCGTAAAGATCACGCCAGTCGACCTGTTCCCACAAACCTTCCACTGCGAGACCGTCGTCCACCTTAGGCGCAACTAGCCACTTAATCATTGCTCAGAAAAATCATTGGGAAATCGAGCGTGGCAAGCGGAGGTCTTCGGGGTATAAGACGGCTAATTGTATGCCGCCTATGAAAGGAACCCTCATGCCCAGCGTTGCCGTTCTCGCCGCCGATGGCTTTGAAACTATTGAATGCTTGACCATGGTCGATGTCATGCGTCGCGGCGGCGTGCGTGCCACGCTCGTCTCGATTATGCCCACGCGTGAGGTCGTAAGCTCGCTGCAGATCCCCGTGACCTGCGATGCGCTCTTTGATGAGATCAACTTT
>USIL01000137.1:0-4647 GCA_900554655.1 uncultured Collinsella sp. | reverse complement strand
CAGCCTGCGCCAGCGCGCACACTTGCGCAAGCGTTGCCTGGGCATCGGCGGTATCGGTGCAGGTCATAGACTGAACCACGACCGGAGCGCCACCACCGATCTGCACGCCGCCCACATGCACGGGGCGCGTCAGCTCGCGCGGCAAAGAATGGGATAAAGACAATCCAAACACTCCCCTACAAAATAAAACGAAGGATGTCGGAACGAAGCATATAGACAAACAGCAGCGCAAAGAGCGCGATGCCGACATAGCTGACGATTGTCTGCACTTTGAGCGGCAGCTCGCGGCCCGCAATCTTTTGAATGATCTCGATGACCAGCTTGCCGCCATCGAGTGGTGGGATGGGCAGCAGGTTCATAAAGCCAAGCGAGAACGAAATGAGGGCGGCAAACGAAAGGAACGTGGCAGGGCCGGCAGCAGCGGCCTGTGAGGACATAACGCTAATACCCACGATCGAAGAAGACTGATCGAGAATCTCCATCGTATGCTGCGGCTGGAGCAGGCGCATCACGCCATCCGCTGTCTGCACGACATAGGAGAACGACAGGCGAGCCGACGTGATGGGGTCTAAACGGACCACCTGCGTAGAGGCATACACACCTAGGCGCTCGTCCTCTTTGAGCGCAACCGTGGTCGAATGCTGCTTGCCGTCGCGCTCGTACTCGATGGCGATATCGTCCTTACCGGCGGCCTTGCCGATGGCATCGTAGACATCCATCCAAGTGGAACATGAGACACCGTCAACCGAAAGGATTGCATCACCGGCCTCGATACCCGCCTTGGCGGCAATAGACCCCTCGTCAACCTGACCGATCACGTTGGTATCCATCGGCACGGTGACACCCGCAATGGAATAGATGCTCATAAGGAGCAAAAAACCCGTCAAGATATTGACGATAATGCCCGCGAGCAGCATAAAGGCGCGCTTGAGAAAGCCTTGGCCAAGATAGGTGTGCGAGCGCTCTTGCGCAAGGAACTCGGCCTCGCCGCACGGCAGCTCCCACGCATCGCCCTCGGCAGTCGCATGTTCGCGATCGAAAAGGCGACCATCAAAGGTGGTATAGCCTGCCGTGTCTCGCGGCAACGTCTGATATTTGGTGGGATAGTAGCTCGACGAGGGCTTCTCCCCTTCCTCATACCAGGGCGCGATGGAGCCCCAGCCCAGCAAAAGGGCGCATGCCTCGAGCACATCCTCCTCGGAAAGCTCGAGCTCGACAGCAAGGTCGGCCACGGTCACGCGACCATGACGATAGATAGCCGCGAGCACGCGATCGGCGCACGAAACATCGGTCGGATCCATACCGCAGATGGCAGCGTAGCCACCCAGCAGCAGCGGGGTCACGCCGAACTTGGTTCCAATGCGACGCGACGTGTAATGGATGTCAAAGCGGCACGGCAGACCCAAAAAGAACTCGGTCACACGGACGCCGCAGGCACGCGCCGCCAAAAAGTGGCCGCCCTCGTGCAAAAACACGAGGACGGAAAGCATCAGCAGGCCCCAAAAGACCGATGAGAGAACGCTCAGAACAGTATCCATAAAACGAAAAAGCAATCCTTATGGGTTAGGAACGGGTTGCGGCGAGCACCTGCGCAGCCTTTTCACGCGCCCACGCATCGATGTCGCGAAGCTGCTCAAACGAATCGACCGCCTGCATATCGTGGGCGTCCATGCAGGATTCCACAATGCGATCGATATCGGTAAAGCTGCAGCCATCGTGCAGGAAGGCATCGACGGCAACCTCGTTGGCGGCATTGAGCACGCACGGCATGGTGCCACCCGTCTTGCCGGCACGCTCGGCCAGTGCCAGACAGCGGAAGGTATCCATGTCGGCAGCATCAAACGTGAGCTGCCCCAGCTCGCGGAAATCGATACGAGGCGCCGGGGTATCCCAACGCTCGGGATACGAGAACGCGAACTGGATGGGAATACGCATGTCGGATGCACCGAGATGCGCCATCACGGAGCCGTCGGCGAACTCGACCATAGAGTGAATCTTGGACTGACGCTGCACGACCACGTTAATGAAATCGAGGTCGCAGTTAAACAGATGCATGGCCTCAATGCGCTCCAGGCCCTTGTTCATGAGGGTGGCGGAGTCAATGGTGATCTTGGCACCCATGGCCCACGTGGGATGTGCGAGGGCATCGGCACGCGTCACGCGATCGAGCTCGTCGCGCGTGCGGCCAAAGAACGGACCGCCCGAGCAGGTGAGCCAAATGCAGTGGGCCTCGCGCGGGTTCTCCCCCAGATAGCACTGGTAGATGGCGGAATGCTCAGAGTCGACCGGAATAAGCTGGCCCGGTTGCGCCAACGGCATAAGCAAGTCGCCACCGACGACGAGGGACTCCTTGTTGGCAAGGGCAAGGCGCTTATTCGAGGTCAAGGCCGCATGGCTCGCCTCGAGACCGGCGGCGCCCACAATAGCGACGAGCACGCAGTCGACATCGTCGCGACGCGCGAGCTCGCAAACCGCCTCCGCGCCAACGCCGAGCTTCGTTCCCTCGGGCAACTCCTGCAGCACGGCGTCATCGCCATGAGCGACATCGGCCACGGCAACCGCCGGAACCGAGAACTCGCGGGCAGCGGCAACGAGCTCGGAGGTACTGGAGTTAACGGACAGCGCCGTCACCTGCAGGCGATCGGCATGCTGGCGGCACACATCGAGCGCCTGGGTGCCGATAGAGCCCGTACAACCCAGGATGGCAACACGGAGACGTCCATCGGGGCCATACGTCGTCTGGAAGGACATTACAGCACACCTCCGATCATCAAAAGCAGCTGCGCGGTAATGCAGCCAAAGATAAGCGAATCGCTACGATCGAGCATGCCGCCATGGCCCGGGATAAGGTTGCCGGAATCCTTGACGCCCACACCGCGCTTGATGCGCGACTCGATGAGGTCGCCGATAACGCCCAGGACGGACACGACCACGCCGCACAGCAGCGCATAGGGCAGGCTGAGCTTGTAGAAGTGCGTCGCCCACAGGATGAGCCAAATCAAAACCGAGCCAAGAACGCCGCCAACAAACCCCTCCCAGCTCTTTTTGGGAGAGATCTTGGGGACCATCTTGTGTTTACCGATACGGCTGCCCACGATGTAGGCAAACGAATCGGAGACCCAAAGGGACGCACAAACGCCCACCGAAAGCAGGGCGCCGGCAAAACCGGGCACGGCATCGCGCAGCAGCACGATAGCCGACAGCATAAAGCCAGTGTAGATGGGACCCATGAGCGTCACGGCCACATCAGAGATGCGGGTACGCGGCGACCAGACATACCAAATGCCCACAGCGAGCATCAGGGCAAAAAGCAGGGCATTCAGCAACATCGAATCGCCCAACGCCGACAGCGGAAAGAGTACGGCGGCAGCGATACCCATGCGCTCGTTAGCCATCTTGCCATCGAGCCTTGTCATACGGAAAAACTCATAGCAGCACAGACCGCTCATGACAGAAACAAAGATGGCCGTGGGCACGATACCCAAAACCAGGCACAGGATAAAGACAACGGCGTAGACGATACCGGCGGCGGCACGGGTAATAAAGCCCGCCAGCCACGAACCGGTGCCGCTCTTCGCTGCAGGCGCTCCCGAAGTGGCAGCTTTGCGCGCAGGCGTCTTGGGAGAAGATGCCTTGGGACGATTGGACACGATTAAGCCTCCTCGGTCTTGCTCAGTCCACCAAACCTACGGTCACGGCCCTGATAGGCCAAAATGGCGTCGACAAGGCCCCAACGATCAAAATCGGGCCAATAGGTATCGGTGACGTAGAACTCGGAATAAGCCACCTGCCACAGCAGATAGTTCGAAAGGCGCAGCTCACCAGAGGTGCGAATCACAAGCTCAGGATCGGGAAGACCGGCAGTATAGAGGTGAGAAGCCACCATGTCGTCATCAATTGCGGCAGGGTCGATCTTACCGGCGGCAACGTCGAGTGCGATCTGACGGACAGCGCGAGTAATCTCGGCACGCGCGCCGTAGTTGACGGCAAGCGCCAGCGTCATACCGGTGTGATCGGCGCACTCAGCAAGACCGCGTTCAAAAACGTCGCGGGTCTTCTTGGGCAGCGCGGAAATATCACCCAAAAAGACAACGCGCACGTTTTCGCGCTTCAGAAGCGGCAGCTCGTCGACAAACGTCTTGGCAAACAGATGCATCAAGACGTTGACCTCATGCTGCGGGCGGTTCCAGTTTTCAGTAGAAAACGCATAGGCAGAAAGCACGTCGACGCCCAGACGCACGCAGGCGGTAATGATCTCGCGCAGCGAGACGATACCCGCCTTGTGGCCCTCAGTGCGAGCAAGACCGCGCGACGTGGCCCAACGACCGTTGCCGTCCATGATGCATGAGATATGGTGCGGAATGTTATTGAGGTCAAGGTCGGAAAAACCGACGCCCGCAGGGGCGTCGGCAAAGTACTCGACCAGTTTATGCTCGTCGTATTGCACCTTAGATCTCCATGACCTCGGCTTCTTTTTCCTTCAGAAGTTCCTCGACCTTGGCGACATACTCATCGGTGTGCTTCTGGACCTTGGCCTGCTCGCGACGGACATCGTCCTCGGTGAGCTCCTCATCGCGCTCGAGCTTGTTGTTGAAGTCGCGACGGATGTTACGGATAGACACCTTGGCCTGCTCGGCGTACTCGCGG
>USIL01000136.1:0-4745 GCA_900554655.1 uncultured Collinsella sp. | reverse complement strand
GAGCGCGGGTCCACGCTCGTCCACGACAAGGAGAACGGGCACAACCGGCTGGTGCGGGAGCTGGGGCTGGCCGACGAACGCTATGACTCCCGCGAGATCAAGCGCCTGCCGTGATAACGCTAATGTAAAAACAACCAATCGCGCAAACGCATCCCGCCATTCGCGCTAACGAATAGCCGCCATTCGCGCAAACGCACTTTCACCAATCGCGCAAACGCAAATACGCTCTTGACGTAGGGCAGGCCCTCGGAGGGAGCGCGTATGGAGAGGAACGTCATGGGAGAGCTGAACATGTACAGGGGAGCTGGGGCGAAGCCGAACTTCAGCGACATAGCGAGGAGGCACGGCATGGACAGGCACACGGTCGCGAGGTACTGGTCGGAGGGGGCGGACCCCCCGGATCGGAGGTCGGAGAGGGAGAGCGCCTTCGAGCGCGTCCGGGACATCGCCGCGGAGAAGGCGGCGCTGCCCGGGATGACGAAGAGGGCGGTGTACGAGTTCCTGCTCCATATGCACAACGACCCGCCGCTCCCCGGGTACGGCGCCTTCACCGCATGGTGCCGGAGGACGGGGCTGGCTTTCGGGGCCGCCGCCCCCGAGGCCCACCCCCGGTTCGAGACCCCGCCGGGCAGGCAGCTGCAGTTCGACTGGAAGGAGGACGTCAGGATGGTCGACGCGAACGGCGAGGTCCTCGAGTTCAACGTGTTCACGGCGACGCTGGGCTACTCCCGCAGGCACGTCTTCATCCCCACCCCGGGGAGGACGACCGACGACCTGCTCGCGTGCCTGCTCCAGACGTTCAGGGTCCTCGGCGGCGTGCCCGAGGAACTCGTCACCGACAACATGTCGGCGCTCGTCTCCCTCTCGGGCGGCAGGAGGCGCAGGGTCGAGCGGGCGTGGAGGTTCGCCGACGAGGCCGGGTTCCGCCTGGTCCTGTGCGCGCCCCGGAGCCCCGAGACCAAGGGCAAGGACGAGAGCGCCAACAGGTTCCTCTCCAGGCTGGCGGCCTACGAGGGCGAGTTCGCCGGCTGGGAGGGCCTGCGCGGGTGCGTCGCCCGGATAGAGGCGCGCTCCAACGAGGAGCCGAACGCCACGACGGGCCTGCCGCCTGCCGCCCTCTTCATGCGCGAGAAGGAGTCCCTGAGGCCCGTCGGCAACATGGCGCTGCTCGAGTCCATGGTGGGCGACGTGAGCGTGCAGGTCGTCCCCCCGACCATGCTCGTCCGCGCCGCGGGCAGGCAGTGGTCGGTCCCCAGGCGCTGCATAGGCAGGCGCGTCAGCGTCGTCGCCATGCCGGGCGGCCAGGTCCGCGTCCGCATGGCGGGCGAGGAGGTGGCGGTGCACGACCCGGGGGCCGCCGCCGGCCCCATCGTCTACGAGGAGGCGCACTACCTCGAGGCGCTCGAGGGGAAGCGCTGGGCGGACGGCGACATACGCGAGGCCGCGCGCGCCAACCTCGAGCTCCTCGACGCCCTCGGGGCGGGGGACGCCGAATGAGCGCCGTCGCCGAGGCGAGCCCCTCGATCAGGGCGCGGGACAACCTGTCCGCGCTGGGGCTCCACGAGATGGCGGCCGCGCTGCCCGACTACGTCCGGATGGTGGCCGCCGGCGAGCGCGACTTCTGTTCCGCGCTCGAGGAGATGACCCGCGTCGAGGTCGCGGCGCGCGAGGCGAGGATCGTCCGGCAGCGCATACGCTCCTCGGGCTTCCCGTACGTGAAGGGCCTCGCCGACTTCGACTGGGACTTCCAGCCGAGCGTGCCGAGGGCGCGCGTCGAGGAGCTCGCCACGCTCAGGTTCATAGAGCGCGCCGAGAACGTGCTGCTCGTGGGCAGCCCGGGCGTCGGCAAGACCCACCTCGCCGTGGCCATCGGCATCGAGGCCGTCCGCGCGGGGCGCGAGGTGAGGTTCATGGACTGCGCCAGGCTCGTCGAGGACCTCCAGGACGCGCAGGCGCGCGGCATCCTGAAGAAGCGACTCAAGTACTACGCGCACTCGAAGCTGCTGGTGATCGACGAGCTCGGGTACCTCGACATCGGGGAGGGCGGCGCCGACCTGCTCTTCCAGCTGATCTCGACGCGTTACGAGCAGAGGTCCACCATCATCACCACCAACGTCGGGATCGGCGGCTGGGGGAAGGTGTTCGGCGACGACGTGGCGGCGAGCGCCATAGCGGACCGGGTGTGCCACCACTGCCACGTCATCAAGATCACGGGCAGGTCGTACAGGCTGAAGGACCTGCCGAGGGACGGCCCCGTCAAGCCGTGACCGGAATCGGTGAAAATACGTTAGCGCAACCGGTGAAACCGCCTTTGCGCGAACGGCGCGCCTGTTTAGCGAAACTGGTGAAAAATAGATTGACGCTAACACTGGCGAGCCGGTTGCGCGTCTTGGTTATCCCGCCGCGCCGCTCGGTCTCGCCGCTCGAGCGCTCCGACGGGACCAGCCCGCACCAGCTCGCGAAGGCCGGGGCCGTCCGGAACCTCGTGAAGGAACCCGCCTCGGCTGCGAGCCTGAAGGCCGTCAGGGTGTCGATTCCCTTGATGCAGGAGAGCGCCTCGACGGCCGGGCGCCACCGGTCGGTCCGGGCGAGGGCGAGCACCTTCTTCTCGAGCTGCCGGCGGTCCGACTCCGCGCACCTCGCGGCCGTGACGTAGTACTCGAGCACGTCGCGCTGGGGCCCCTCGAGCCTGATCCCGGATATCCACCTCCAGTGGGCGCGCGTCCAGGATCCCTTCCTCGCCCCGTCGGCGTTGCGCTCGTCCCAGACGTGGCCCAGCCTGATCAGGAACATGTTGAGGCGCTGCCTGGCGCGGCGGTACTCCACCGTGGCGTCGTCGAGGGCGCGGTCGAGGTCCCGGGCGGCCTCGACGGCCGCATCGGGCAGCGGGACCTCCACGATGTTGTGGGTGGCGAGCATGCGGGCGATGAACTCGGCGTCGCGCCGGTCGTTCTTGCGCCGGGCGTCCGCCGCCGGCCTCTGCATCTTGGAGACGGCGGCCACGGCGCAGTCGAGGCCGAGCGCGCGCAGCTCGCGCGCCATGTGGAAGCCGGTGGGGCCGCTCTCGTAGCAGGCCCTGGGCTCCTCGAACCCGAGGGCCCACTCCGCGATCTCGGCGGCGTCCGTCCCGAAGTCACGGTGCACCACCTCGCCGGTGAAGGGGTTGAACGCCGCGGCGGCGACCGATCGCGCGTGGACGTCCAGGCCGATGGAGGTAACATGGGGCATGGGAAGCCTCCTCCCCGCAGGTGCGGTAAGGGCTACCGCACGGGCCGATACTCAAAACCCATTGTGGCATCCCGAGCCCGCGGAAAGAAGCTGCGCCGCGGGGGAGGCGACCCAAATGGCTTTCTCATATCGTCTTTCATGCCAAATATCTCCGTGCACAAACCGCCACCCACTCCAACAAATACCTCGCGCCACAAACCCCACCTACGCCAACAAAAAGTTGCACAATTTATTTCTCATGTCTGTACATAGTTTGTTAGCCAAGCGCGATTATCAGTACTCTTCGCCGTTCTGTTTGGGCATCAGGAGCGCCCTTAATCATCGCCAGCAACCCAATAACCTGCGCCAACGTGAACAACATTCCAAAACAACCCCCTTAAGCACGTCAAATGAACGATATGTTGTCCAACGCAGCCCAAATCAGTTTCACTAACAGCTTGTGCTAGGATACCTATCGTTACATGAGCTCAACTGTGCTCACGGCTTCAGCAAGTCACAAAGTGCAGGGTTGATCAGCATCCGGCCGTAACGGCGGTGCCAGAAACACCACGAGCTCCAATAAAGAAGTCATGCGACGTTGTTTATTTGTATTGAGTTAATTCTATAATGCAAAAAATTAATAAGTTGCATGCCAAAACGTAGCAGTCCTTCAGCTGTTTGCGTGCGGACCAGTTTTGAACTCTCTTGACTGGTTCGCACGCAGCCAGCTGAGGTTGTAGGCAATCTTGCGATACGTGCCTTAAGCTTCAGCGCTGCTTTTATACATACCGTTCACGGTGGGGCAGAGCCACGTGCTTGTCTGACTGGGCTCAGGGTTTGAATATGGAGCGCCTTCGCGCACAAGCGCCCTGGCGGAGCCATACCCAAACCCCGTGAGCCACACGTAAGACAGCAAGGGGGGGTGGTGCTCGTGTGGTATGTGATCCAGGTCATTAACGGTCGCGAAGACGTAATGCGCGAGCGCATCGAGCACGTGGTGCCGGCGAGTGCCATGCAAGAGATCTTTTATCCCCAATATCAAACCGAGATCAAGGTACACGGCGAATGGATTGTCACGACCAAGCCGCTCTTTCCCGGTTATCTCATCTGCGATACGGCAGATCCTCGGACCGTGCAACAGTACCTGCTGCGCATGGACGACTTTGCCCGGGTGCTTTCCCAGGACGGTCAGTTTGTGCCGCTGGCAAAAGAAGAGACCCAGCTCATTGGCAGTTTTACCAATAGGGGAGACCGCGTAGTGCCCATGAGCGAGGCCCTAAAAGATGGCGACCGGGTCGTAGTAACGGCTGGTCCGCTGTTGGGCCACGAAGGCCTCATTAAAGACATCAATAGACGTAAATGCACTGCTTATCTGGAGCTCAACCTGTGCGGCCGACGCGTAACTACGCGCGTTGGCCTTGCCGTGCTTTCAAACGAGCAGCGCGTCATGCGCAACCTCAAAAAGGTAATCGCCTAGCTGCTGGCGATTTCCGCAAAGGACAGGGAGGATCCCCGACCCGGGGACAAAATCTTGGAAG
>USIL01000135.1:0-4842 GCA_900554655.1 uncultured Collinsella sp. | reverse complement strand
CATCGACCGTCGAGAACGTCGCTGCCACCCACAGGGGAAACTCATAGGCCGCGATATTGGTCTTGCCGTCGACAGGGTCCTCGGCATACTCGGCATAACCCGGGAAATTGAGGCCCGCCACGGCGAGGCCAGCATCGTTACCGCAATCGAAAAACATGGGGTAGTTCTTGTAATCGATGCACATACCGATCACCGCGTGTGCCGCTGTCGCATCGTCGATAAACGAGTACGGAATGTGAAACCCGCGCGGCATCACGCGAACCTGTTGGCCGTAGTCAAAGCTCCAGTCGAGGTTGCGGCCTAGATACATGTGGCCGGAATTATCGGTAAATCGAATGCTCGTACACATAGCGCCTCCCAGCTTTACGTTCTTGCTAAGGTTATTGTCACCAAACAAAGAGGCGCTAAACACAAAAGCCCGGACATGACAACAATGTCACGCCCGGACTATTCAAGCAGGATAAACTCAACCAAGTTAACCCCGCAGGTCGTCTAAGGGGTCAAAGTGCCGCAGATTGCCACGAAAGGGGAGCGAAGCGTACTTAAGGTACGCGAGCGACGATTGAGCGGCAAGGTGCGGTGCTTTGGTCCCCTTAGACCAACTTTCCTAGACAGTGATCAATCATGTGTTGAATCATCTGCGCCTCGAAGCCGACGAAGTCCTGCTTGCGCTCGCGCATCTTGCCGTCGACGATCACGTCATAAGCGACCTTGCACTTGATATAGCGCGTGGACTTGGTGACCTCCTCGTGCGTCAGGCAGCTCTCCTCCATCTTGCTGGCGCCCAAGCCAAACACCAGACGGGGGTTGTAGAGCACGTGGGGCTCGCCGGCGTCGTCCAGGTAGACGCAGACCTTCTTGGTAACGCCAATCTGGTTAGCGGCAAGGCAGCCGGCATCGTCGAGCGACTTAATGGTATCGATCAGGTCCTGAGCAACCGACTCGTCCTCGACGGTCGCAACCTCGCAACGCTGGGACAGAATAGCCTCGTCGTGGCAAAGCTCTTTAATCATACGTTCCTCCATAGGGGTCGTTGTAACCGCTTAAGTATACGGTACCCACACATTTTCATGCGAAAAATACCGTCCGTCTGCTACAAAGCGCCGAACATCAACATGTGAGGAACAGCAAGGTTGTAAAGGCGATATAGTGAATGAGTTCGTGTCAATCGGCCTAAACTCGGGGCCGAACAAGGAAAGGGTATGCATGGACGAACTTTTTCACGTCAGTGAGCGCAAGTCCACAATCGGGACCGAACTTCGCGCTGGACTGACAACATTCCTGGCGATGGCCTACATCATCGCCGTCAACCCCGCAGTGCTCTCGGGCGCCGGCATCGATGCGGGAGCACTCGCCTGCGCCACCTGCCTGGGCGCCGGCATCATGACCATCTGCATGGGCATCTTCGCCAACCGCCCGCTCGCCTGCGCGTCGGGCCTGGGCATCAACGCCATGATCGCGGGCATCGCCACCACCATGTGCGGCGGTGACTGGCACGTGGCCATGAGCGTTATCTTCCTCGAGGGTATCGTCATCTTGCTGCTCGTCCTGTGCGGCCTGCGCGAGGCCATTATGGACGCCATCCCCGTGGTCCTGCGCCACGCCATCTCGGTTGGCTTGGGCCTGTTCATCGCCATGATCGGCCTGTGCGACGCCGGCATCATCACCGCTGGCGCCGGTACGCTCGTCGGCCTGGGCGACATCGCCTCCCCCACCTTTATCGTCGGCATCATCTCCATCGTCGTGACGGTTGCCCTGGCTTCCCGCAACGTGCCGGGCTCGCTGCTCATCGGCATCATCGTCGCCGTTATCGCCGGTATCCCGCTGGGCGTCACCCATGCGCCCGAGGGTCTCATCGCACCGCTCGACTTCTCGACCTTTGGCGCCCCGTTTGCCAGCACCGCTGATGGCAACATGGCCATCGTGAAGGTTCTGACCGACCCGATGCTGCTCGTCGTTGCCTTCTCGCTGCTCATGAGCGACTTCTTCGACACCATGGGCACCGCGATGGCCGTCGCCAAGCAGGGCGAGTTCTTGACCGAGGACGGCAATGTCGAGGACATCCGCCCCATCCTGGTCGTCGACTCCGTGGCCGCTGCTGCCGGTGGCTTTATGGGCGTCTCCTCCATCACCACCTTCATCGAGTCCACCTCTGGCGCTGCCGACGGTGGCCGCACGGGCCTCACCTCCGTCACCACCGGCGTGCTGTTCATTCTCGCCGCGTTCTTCTCCCCCATCGTCGCCATCGTTTCCAGCGCCGCCACCTGCGGTGCCCTGGTCTACGTCGGCTACCTCATGATGAGCGAGGCCTCCGAGATCGACTGGTCCGACGTGTCGCAGGGTTTCCCGGCGTTCATGATTGTCGCCGGCGTGCCCTTCACCTACTCCATCTCTGCCGGAATCGGCCTGGGCTTTATCGCCTACGTGATCGTCGCGCTCTTTAAGGGCGAGGCCTCCAAGATCAAGCCGCTCATGTGGATCGCAGCCCTTGCCTTCCTCGTCTACTTCTTTGTAGCGTAGCGGCAAAGCTGCCAAAGCAGAACACCAAAGCGCGGAGTCGCATCGAGCGGCTCCGCGCTTTTCTTTTAAAGCCAGGCAACGCACGGACGCGCGATGTATTGCTTCCCAAGTTTTGGACATTTTGCCCTCCAAACGGCACTACCGCCGGCTTCATCCTGCAGATATGCTGGGCGTAATCGCATAGGCCCTATGAGAACGGGAGCAACCATGGCCGCCTTGTTCACGACCCCCAAGCGCAATGACAAAACCTCTGGAGCCCATTTTGTCGAGCCCGACGTGCGCCGTCGCACGCTGCTCGCACACGGCAGCTGGCGCCGCGTGACGCGCCGCATCGTTGTAGGCGCCGTATGCGCGCTTACGGTGAGCTCGCTGCTCATGCCGAGCGTCTCGTTCGCGGCCGAGTGGGTCAACGTCGGCGGCACTCAGTACAACACTGCAGCAGGCGACGAGGCCGGCACCTGGGCCTGGGACGGCGCCGACGATATGAAGCTCAACGGCTATAACGGCGGCGCGATCGAGGCAGCGGGCAAGCTCAACGTGAGCTACGAGGGCGACAACATCGTCACTAACGGCGACGGCCGCGGCATCAAGGTTAAGGATGGCGCGAACGAGAACGCCGAGCTTAATATTCAGGGCGACGCGTCCAGCACGCTCAACGTGACATCTTCTCGTGACGCCATCACTTCCGTCGGCAGCATCAACATCGACGGCGCTGGCACTGTCAACGCCACGAGCACCGAGCACGATGCCATCGATGCCGGGGGCGATGTCACCATCAAGGGCTCGGGAAACGTTAACGCCACGGGCGATTCGGATGGCATCAGGGCCGACGGCAACATCACGATCGACAACAGCGGAACCGTCACCGCCAAGGCCACCGAGGATCAGGGTATCGATGCTAACGAGAACCTCATCATAAAGGGCGGCGGCAAGGTAGAGGCAAGCTCTATCAAAGACAATGCGATTTGGGCCGACGGCAACATCGAGATCTCGGGTGGCAGCCAGGTCAAGGCAAGCTCCGAGGAAGACGCCGCCATCGACGGTAAAAACAGCCTCACGGTCACGAACGCTTCCCTCAACGCAAGTGGCGTTGGGTATGGCATCTATGTCTACAAGGGCATCACGTTCGATGGCGCAACCGTAACGGTCCGTGCAAGTGCAGGGAACGATGAAGCCAGCGCCCTCTTCACCGACGAGGACGACATCGTCATCAAGAACGGCTCGATCGTGGATGCGTTCGCAGAAGGCCAGTTCTCGACCGCAATCTCCACCAGAAACTACTACCCCAACGAAGCGGGTGGTCACATCTACATTAGTGACTCCGTTGTCAAGGCTATAGCCCGCTATGTCGAGTCCGGTAGCGACGGCCCCGATCACTACAGCAACGACCAAAGCGGCGCGGTCATTCCCGAGCATAGGGGCGTGAACATCGGCATCTTTGCCCGGACCAAGGAGGGCATCACGCCCGCGACCATCTCGATTGTCCGCAGTAAGGTCACAGCTGAGGGAGACACGGCGGCAATCTTCGCCCTTGCCGTGAGCGCGGACGGCGAGACAATCGGCACCATCGAGATCGAAGGCGCTCCCATCCAGACGCCCACAGGCGGCAAGATCATTGGCTATCGCAACAAGGAAGAACTCGATGACGGCATCTTCTACGTGGTGGGTCAAACCATCGGCACGGGCGACGCTGTGATCGACTCCCCCTATAACGAAGCTGTCGCCAAGAGCACGGTCATCGCGCCTCCCGAGGAGATCAAACCCGAGGAGAAGCCAGGCGAGACCAAGCCCGAGGGTTCCAAGTCCGAGGGCACGAAAACGACCAAGACCGTTGCAGTTGCAGCCACGGGAGCCAAGATCGCCGGCAAACTCGCAGCAACCGGCGACGCCTCGAGCGCAGCCATCGTGGCAGCCGCCCTTGCGGGAACAGCCGCCATCGCCGCGGGCGCCGTGGTGAGCCGCAAGCGCTCGTAAACACTTTTTCGCACGGGACGGGTGGATCGCGGCCCTTGCCTTCCTCGTCTACTTCTTCGTAGCGTAAGGGCAAGGCTGCAAAAGCTGAACAATAAAGCGCGGAGTCGCCATGCGGCCCCGCGCTTTTCTTTTAGCGCCGGTCCCTGCGCCGGCGTGCGGCCTATTTCTCCCCAATTTTGGCCATTTTGCCCTCCAAACGGCACTACCGCCGGCAACATCCAGCAGATACGCTGAATCTAGTCGTATAGGCCCTATGAGAACGGGAGCAACCATGGCAGCCTTGTTCACGACCCCCAAACGCAATGACACTACCGCCGGAACCCATGTTGCCGAACCCGACGTTCGCCG
>USIL01000134.1:0-4844 GCA_900554655.1 uncultured Collinsella sp. | reverse complement strand
ACCTTGCCGGCGGGCATGCGACGGTTCATGGAAGCCGTAAAGTTCTTGGCGGTGGTGCCGGCAACCATGATGCCCATGACGCCCATGGTGAAGTTGTACAGCTTGTTGCACCAGTCGATGAGCGGCTGGGGCAGCGTGATGCCAACGACGCCGGGAAGGGTGGCGATCAACAGGAAGATCGAAGAGGTGAGGACAATGGGCATGCACCCAAGGAATCCGTCTTTGATGGCCTGGAGGTAAATGTTCCTCGAGATCTTCTCAAAGAACGGCTGATGCTTTTCGAGCATCTTTACGATGGCGTCCATAGAGCTCCTTTGCTACTTGATGCGCGATGCATGTGGATGGAACTGGTCGTCGATGGATGGTCAGGACTGCCCGGAAACCTTCCTGCTTAAGGAAGGCATTGCGAAATGACAACGTTGTCATTTCGTTAATGACAACGTAAGACATTTTTGGAAGAGCAACAAGGATATACGGGTGAGCGGTCGATATTGTCCGGTAAACGGTTGATTTGTCAGTCGGGCAGGTAGTGTATGCTAGAACGCAAAAAACAAGCGATGCAAAACCGACTGGAGAAGTAGTGGCAACGATGGACAAGAAAAATGTCTCAATGAACGATGTGGCGATTGCCGCGGGTGTTTCTCTCAAGACGGTGTCGCGTGTGATCAACGAGCCCGATAGCGTGCGAGAGTCGACACGCGATAGGGTCCATGCTGCCATGGAAGCGCTTGGGTTCCGGGCGAACTTTGCCGCGCGTTCACTCAAGTTGGGCCGTTACGGGTGCATCGGCGTGGTGCTGTTCCACTTGTCGGGCGGCAACGTGGACATGATTGACGGTATCGCCGATGCCGCCGCAGAGCGAGGCTTTGCGCTCACGATGATTAAGAAGCGCGCGGGGGAGAAGATGACCCTTGCCGAAGCGGCGCGCAGGATGTCGCAGCTGCCTGTTGATGGCATGATCTTCAACCTGCGTCAGATGGTCGATGACTTTGATACCTTTGAGGCACCGAAGGACCTCAAGACGGTGATTATCACGCCGATGGAGCATCCTGCCTGCTCTACCGTTAGTGACGATCAAGAGGGTGGCGCGCGCATGGCGTGCGAGTACTTCTTGAATCGCGGACACAAGAATGTGTACTTCGTCTCTGGTAAGAAAGAGGCGCTGTCGAGCCAGTGTCGCATGAAAGGTTGGCGTGCGGCACTCGAGGCGCGTGGCATTGAGCCGCCCGAGCCTCTGCAAGGCGATTGGAATGCGGATAGTGGCTATGCCGCGGGCCTTGCGCTTGCCGATAAACCCGATTGCACGGCGGTCCTCGCTGCTAACGACTGCATGGCAAACGGCGTGATGATGGCTCTGCGTGACAGAGGGCTCAGGGTGCCCGACGACGTGTCCGTGATCGGCTTTGACGACGAACTCTACAAGACGATTCCCAACTCGATTCTGACGTCAGTGAAGTTTCGCCACCGCGAGCTGGGCATCCGTGCGCTTAACGAGGTCGTCGCAGGTCTGGAAGCCCCGAGCTCCAGAAGCCGTACGCTTGTGTCGGGCGTGCTGGTCGAGCGTTCCAGCGTGAAGGACCTGCGGGCGTAGACGTGCTCGGCTCGTTCATCTTAATCTGTAACAGGTGGGACCCGAAAACTCGGCTAGATGTTACAGATTTAGACAATTCGGCCCGGCTTATTCCGTTTGTCTCGATCTGTAACAGTTAGGAGTGAAATGACCAGCCAGGTGTTACAGATCTAGATTGATTGGATTGACCCATCTGTTTGTCTCGATCTGTAACATCTAAGCGGTCAAAAGCGGTCTACATGTTACAGATTGAGATTTTTGGCTTGGCCTGTGCGTTCACCTCGATCTGTAACAGCTGGGACCCAAAAACTCGGCTAGATGTTACAGATTAAGATGAACAGGAGGACGGGTGCGGTCTAAACAAAATGGCCCGCGCATCACGCATCGATGCACGGGCCATTTTTTTTCTGCGGGCGGTAGGTGGCGTCAGCGTCTTATGCCTCGAGGTTTTCCTCGATCCAGGCGACGGCACCCTTGGGATCCTTAGTGAGGTCGATGTACTGTTTGCCCTTGGGCGACAGCAGCGTGATGCCCAGGCGGTCGGTGTCGGCCTTCATCTCGTTGTAATAGGTGCGAACCTGCGGAGCCAGGACGATGACGTTGTACTGGTCCATGATGGCGTAGTGGCTGCCGTAGGCACCGGCGTTGGCGGTAATGTCGATGCCCAGCTCGTCGGCGCCTTCCTTAAGCGCGTTGGCGAGCAGTGCAGAGGTGCCGGCGCCAGCGCACAGAACCAGAACCCTCAGATCCTTGCCCTTAAGGGCGGACGGAGCTGCGGAGGCCTCAGTGGCAGAAGCGGTCTCGACAACAGGAGCCTCAACGGCGGGGGCGGCAGCGGTCTTGACGGCCTTGGTCTCCTCGGCCTCTTCTTCGGCCAGGGTCTCGGCCTCCTGCTTGCACAGGACGTTGTCGTAGGCCTTGCAGAACGGGTAGTAGATTAAGAAGTCAACGACCAGCAGGACGACAACCAGGACCAGAGAGATCGGCTGGAAGTTGGTGTCGATGAAGGTGCCGATCGGTCCGGGGAGTGCCCACGGCATGGCATAGATAAAGCCGTTCATGCCCAAAAAGTCGATGAAGAACTTACCAATGAGGACGTTGGCCACGGGGGCAAACAGGAACGGGATCAGGAAGTACGGGTTGAGGATGATGGGCGCGGCGAACAGCAGCGGTTCGTTGACGGCGAACATCACGGGTACGACAGAGGCTTTGCCGACGGCCTTGAGCTGCTTGGAGCGCATAAAGAGCAGGAAGATGATCGGGACAATGAACGTGGCGCCGGTGCCGCCGAGTTCGCCGATGTAGTTACCGAAGTTCTCGGTCAGGGCGAGGGCGGGGTGACCGCCGGCCTGCAGCGTGGCGAGGTTGGTGGTGATGTTGCCAAACAGCGCGGCGTTGAGGGCAGGCTTAACGACCGAGGGGCCGTGGATGCCCATGAACCAGAACAGCGGGATCATGAACCAGATGAGGGCGAGGCCGGCGTAGGAATCGGCAGCGGCGAACAGCGGGCTCACCAGCGTGGAGATGACGTTGGCAAACGGGACGGCCAAGCAGGTGCGGCAGATAACGTCGATGACGGCGACAAACAGGATGGAGAAGCTGAAGGCGAAGATGTCGCGGAAGTTCTGGGCGATGGCGCCGGGGACTTCTTTGGGCAGCTTGATGGTGATGTCTCGCTTAATGCAGAAGGCATAGATGTTGACCGTGGCAAATGCGGCGACAAAGGAGCTCAGTAGGCCCTTGGTGCCCATGTTGTCGGTAAAGAACACCGAGACATCGGCGCCGTCGATCTTGGCACTCGTCTGGGTAACGGCCAAGATGAGCATAGCGCACATGGCGGCGACCATGGTGCTCGTGGCGTTGATGGCCTTGCCGGCAGGCATGCGGCGGTTCTTGGAGCCGGTCAGCGCGCTTGCGGTGGTGCCGGCGACCATGATGCCCACGACGCCCATCGTGAAGTTGTAAACCTTGTTGCAGAAGTTCACGACGTCGACGTTCCACCAGTCGGGCAGCGTAAAGCCGCCGACCGTGGCGACAACGCCCGGCAGGGTCGAAATAAGCAGGAAGACAGAAGAAGACAGGATGATGGGCATTGCTGCCAAAAAGCCGTCTTTAATGGCCTGAAGGTAGATGTTCTTAGAGACCTTGTCGAAGTACGGCTGACCTTTCTCCAAGAACTTAACGATCGATTCCATAGTTCACGCTCCTCTTTGCATGAAATCTTAATGGCATGGACGTTGAAAACCTATATGGTCTCCCGCTTGCTAAAAGCCCGGGTGCAGGCGGGGTCGGTCCCAGGGGGAGAGAGGGGAGCGGCTGGGTTTGTATCGCATAGGGCCGCTCCCCTCTCGGGGGAAAGCGAGGCGATGCGCTACTGCGCGTCCGCCATAGTGTCGGCGAGCTCCTTGTACCAGAGTGCCGACTGCTTGATGTAGCGTTTTTGCGTGTCGAAGTCGATGTAGAACAGGCCGTAGCGCTTGTTATAGCCGTTGGCCCACGAGAACTGGTCCTGCAGGCTCCAGATAAAGTAGCCCTGGACGTCGACGCCCTCGGCGCGCGCCCGGAGCACCTTCTCCATGTGCTGGTCGACAAAGTCGATGCGCTCGGGATCGGCGACGATGCCGTTTGCGTCGGGCTCGGGGTCCTTGTGGCCCAGGCCGTTTTCGGTGATATAGATGACGGGGAGGTTGGGATAGGTGGCGCTGATGTGCTTGAGCGTGTCGTAGAGGCCTTGCGGGTAGATGAGCCAATCCCAGTCGGTGGTGGGGATACCCGGCATATCGACCTGCTGCCCGACGCCCTTAAACTTAAAGCACGAGGTGCCCTTGTCTCCGGTGCCGTTAAAGCTGTTGGTGGACTCGCCATCGTAGGCGGCGATAAACGCCGACTGATAGTAGTTGAGGCCGAACATATCGTTGCGGGGCGCCGCCTTGGCGAGCTCCTCCATGTCGCTGTCCTCAACCGTAAGCGTGGCGTTGTTGGCACGCAGAATCTCGTTGATGAGTGAGAGGGTGCGCGCGGAGTAGTGACCCAGGAAGGCGCCGTCCATGATGAAGTCGGTGTAGAAGGCGTTGTACAGGTCGGCGGCGTGCTGGTCGGCGGGCGAGTCTGTGGCAGGATATGCCGGCGTCAGGACGTTGACCATGCCAATGCGTCCGCCCAGGTGCTCGGTCTCGTCAAGATCCTTATACAGGTTGACGGCGCGGGCGTGGGCAACGAGCTCGTTGTGCTGGCTCTGGATGCCGCTCGTCACATCAAAGTGATGGTTGGGCGG
>USIL01000133.1:0-4866 GCA_900554655.1 uncultured Collinsella sp. | reverse complement strand
AAAAGGCCGATCGTGCTGAGAAGGACAAGAAGGTCGGTGCGCATGCTCATCCTGAGTGGGCGCCCCATTTGAATTCGGCTAGTGAGGACTTGACCGCCAAGCTGTTTACGATGGTCGAGGTCATCTTGGGCGTGGTGCCTGTGGTGGTCATTGGCCTGTTCCTGACCTCTAAGGATGCCACGAGCGTGGATAAGCTCACCGAGGTCTTTTCGCAGGAGCCCTCGATGGTGGTCACGTTTATTTCTGCGTGCCTGCAGCCGTTTGTGGCGTACATGCTGTACATGATTTATCGCAAATACTGCGAGGGCGATGCGGGCTTTGCCGCCGGCAACCTGATCGGTCTTTTGTGCTCCGAGATCCTACTGCTCAATATCCCGGGCGTCATCGGTATGGGCATCTTGCTGTGGCGTGTTTGGCGCAACGTTGCCCCGCACTTTGAGAGTTGGCTGTTTGAGCGCCGCGTAATGGGCGTGCTGGCAGACATCGCCGGGTCGCTCGTGATTCTCGTCTTGGCATTTATGTGCGCCACCGCCGCCCGCGGTCTCGCGGGCATGTAGTCTGTTCTCACCGACCACGGGGCGCAGGGCGGGGAAACCTTCCCCTCTCGCTCACGGCTTCGCAGGGTCGCGCGAGGCAAAGGTTTCCCCGCTCTGCGCCCCGGCGTTGAGTCGTCGCATGCTCGTTACAGAAAAGCTGATAATAAGTTTGTGTGCCGCCCCTTTGGGGCGGCACTTTTTGTGTGGGGTCCCGGTCTCCACAATTTTCGTCAAGCTATTGGTTAGATTTTGGTCAGTTGGCGTAAGGGTGGAAGGCCAAAAGATTGTTGGCGAAAAAAGCTCAGAGAAAGTGCTGGGAGGGGAGTTGTTGAGGGTTTCGACAGCTTTTGTCAACAAGAAACTTTGCGGCTATTGCTACGGATTGCGTTGCCGTGGCCTTGGCGGTGCGGGATGCTGGGCGCAAGCGTCGAATGCTCCGATTTTGGAGGCCAGCATGGATCTGTTTCTTGAGACTCCGCAGCAACAAGCCGAGCGCATGTTGCGCCAACAGCAACGGCTTATAGAGATGCAAATGCAAGGGGCGGCAGCCCAGCCCTTTGCGCAAAATGTCGTGCCCGCTGCTGTACCTGCAGCTGTGCCCGGGTGTAAATCGGCGCCAGAGGCCTATTCCGTACAGCAAGATTCATATGCGCAGGAGCTCGCGTTCGACAAGCGTCGTGCGCGTCGTCGCCGTGTGGGCCAGCGCTTGCGCATATTGGCGATGATCGTGCTCATCCCGTTAGGGCTTGCGGCCATCTTTCTGGCGTCGTATGCCCTCACGTGCATCCTCAACGGCGCATCGCCCAACGAGGTGCTCCAACATCTGTCAGCTCTCGGCCAGCGCCTAGGCGATGTCATAACAACAATCCGCGCCGGCTGGGAGAGTTAGCGTTTGTCACATTAGGACTTCTAGGGTGTAGGGATTATCGCCACGAGCGGAATTCTTGCATCCTGTTGGTCCTGTCGTGCGACTGAATAGTATTATTGAAGATGAATAATAATAGGATTTGTTATGTATAAGCAGGATTTAGAACAGACTCTGTTGGGCATTGACGAAGAGGCAGAGCTGGAAATAGGTCCAAGAGACGACAGGCCGAGCGTTGTATTGGTGGGAGGAGGCGCCTTCATGCTAAACGATGTGACGAATCGTTCGGTTACACATGACATCGATGTGTTTGAGGCAGACAGGTGCCTCCGCGAGATCATAGCTCGATACCCCGAGGTGAATGGTATGGCGGTGGCATATTGTAATCAGATGTCATTCAATTACGAAGATCGTTTGATCCCCTTGGATATTGGGGCGCGTTTTATCAGGTACTTTACGCCATCCTTGGAGGACCTGGCGGTAATGAAGCTCTATGCCTACCGCCCGAACGACATCGTCGATCTTCATAGCCAGGCATTCGTCGACCGACTTGATTGGGGACTGCTCGAACGGCTTATATTCGACGAGGGCGAGGCGCTGGCGTCGTCGCCTTCGGAGCGGAGTTATCAAGAGATGGTCTGCGCATACAGCCAATACAAAAAGGAGGTGCTCGGTTGAATCTGACCTTTGAGGGATTCTTAAAAGGCTATTGCCGAGGGCTATCCGGACAGCAGTCGCTCAGTTTTAGAAAACTGGTTAAGCAAGCGACGACGGTTGCGCCGCGCGTGGCGGAGCCCCTGTTTTTGCTCGCTTTGGCACAGGGTAAAGCCGAATACGTTCTGGGCTTATCCGAGGGTTTGTGGATGGAAGAGGGTTACCGAGGCGTTTTGTCCTTGTACGCCCAAACGGGTAGCCTGGCATCTCTATGCGCCGAGGACAAACTTCCTAATCGTTATGCCAACGTTTGGCGTGCGTATAGAGCGGTGAAGGAAAAGCCGGCGGTCGACAGAAGGGTGAACGCCCTGATGAGAAAGAAAACGCTGGAAGCATTAGAGGAATCGGGTGAAACGCGCTATGGCCTCTGCCGTGCTCTGCACCTGAATAAGGGAAACGTTTACGCATACTTAGCCGGTGATGACTCAAAGGTGAGCAGGAAGACAGCGCGCCGTATTATGGAATATGCGGAAGAGAGAAGCACCCAAGAAGGCGCCGGGCGCCCGGTGCGTGTGGCGGGGTAAGATTGATCGCGGTTTTGATTGATGACCGATTGAGTTTGTTGGGCGGAGTCTATGTCTGCTATTGATATCGTGCTTGTTGTGATCGCCTTGGTGGCGGTGGGGGTTGCTGTGGCTTGCGCCCTCCAGCTCAAGAGCCTGCGTGCCGAGTTGCGGGAGCGTGGCGACAGTAGCGCGGAAACGCTGGCAGCACTCGAGCAGGCCAACAACGCGCTCGATGCCCTGAACGTCGCGCTGGCCGAAACTCGCCGCACGGCGAACGCCATCGCGCAGCAGCAGACGACAGATGCGGCCGTGGAGCAGCAACGTTACCTGACCATCGCACGTGAGTTTTCGCAAGCTGGTGACCGGATGGATGACCTTCGCCGCGAGACGGCCCAACAGCTCGGTGCCAACCGCGAGGGTATCGAGCACCGCCTGGACAAGGTGCGCGAGACGGTCGATGCCCAGCTGGGTGCTATCCGCAAAGACAACAACGTGCAACTCGATCAGATGCGCGCAACGGTGGACGAGAAGCTTTCCCGCACGCTCAACGATCGCCTGTCGGCATCGTTTAAGCAGGTGAGCGACCAGCTCGAGGCCGTGTACAAGGGCCTGGGCGACATGCAGTCCATCGCCACCGGCGTGGGCGACCTTAAGCGCGTGCTGGGCAACGTGAAGGCGCGTGGTATTTTGGGCGAGGTGCAGCTGGGTGCAATTCTGGCGGACATTCTTACACCCGACCAGTATCTGGAAAACGTCGCCACCAAGCCCGGCGCCTCGGAGCGCGTTGAGTTTGCCGTCAAGCTGCCGGTGGACGAGGGCGACCCCGTGCTGCTGCCGATTGACTCCAAGTTTCCGGGCGACGCGTACGAGCATCTGCTCGACGCCCAGGAGTCGGGTGACGCGGAGGCCGTTGCCGCGGCACGCAAGACGCTCGATATGATGGTGAAGCGCGAGGCCAAGGACATCTGCGAAAAGTACCTGAGTGTGCCGGCAACGACCAACTTTGGCATCATGTTCGTGCCATTTGAGGGCCTGTACGCCGAGGTCGTCAGCCGACCCGGGCTCATCGAAACCCTGGGCCGCGACTATCACGTCAACGTTGCCGGTCCCAGCACCATGGCGGCCATCCTCAACAGCCTGCAGATGAGTTACCAAACGTTTAAGCTGCAAAAACGCACCGATGACGTGCTGCGCGTGCTCTCCGCTGTCAAGGCCGAGCTGCCGCGCTATCAAAAGGCGCTGCGCCGCGCCCAGCAGCAGATCGAGACCGCGGGCAAAACGGTCGAGGGCATCATCACCACGCGCACCAACGTCATGGAGCGCAAGCTCAAGGACATCGACGCACTGGAAGACGTCGACCAAGCCGATGAGATCTTGGGACTCACGTCCGCGGACCTTCTCACAGACCAAGAAGACGAAGGCTAATTGCAACAAGACGGTGGGGCGCCGGCGCAAACGCGGGCGCCCCACCGCTTTTCGTATCGCACTTGTCTGGAGTGTGCTCCAATGTGCAACAATGGCGTTTCGCCCTATCAGACGCGAAAGGAAGCCCATGTCTCAGAGAAGCACCAGCCCGCTCCACCGCTCCACCGTGCGCCGCACGCTGCAGCGGTTTTGGGGTGTCACGCGCACGCAGCCGCTGATTGTCTTTCTCTCGGTGTTCTCGTCGGCGGGCTACATCTTTTTGCTGACGTTTGCCAATACCTATGTGATGGCCCTCATTGTCGACCGCGTTCAAGCCGGTCCCGTGGCGGGTGACCAGGTGTTTGAGGTCTTCGGCCCCTATATCCTGGCGCTCGTACTCGTTAATCTGGTGGGTCAGATCCTCTCCAAGCTACAGGACTACACCGTCTACAAGCTCGAGATCGCAGGCAACTATCACCTGGCGCGTCTATGCTTCGACCCGCTCTCCAACCAATCCATGACATTCCATACCAGCCGCTTTGGCGGATCACTCGTGAGCCAGACGAGTCGTTTTATGAGCGGCTATACGGGGCTGGTGGACGTGACGGTGTATTCGCTCATCCCCACTATCACCTCGGTCGTCTGCACCGTGGCCGCACTCGCCCCGGTGGTACCGACGTTTACCGTGATCCTGGTGTGCATCATGGTCGTCTACATTGCGTTTGTCTGGCTTATGTACAAGCGCATCATGCCGCTTTCGGCCGCGACGTCCGCTGCGCAGAACAAGCTCTCGGGCGTGCTCTCCGACGCGGTCACGAACATCTTGGCCGTCAAGACCTGT
>USIL01000132.1:0-4874 GCA_900554655.1 uncultured Collinsella sp. | reverse complement strand
AAACCCGCCACAAAGGGGGACAGGCACCTTTGTGGCGGTTTTGGCCACGGCAGAGCCGCTAGAGTCCGGCAGGCCAGCGACAGGCGGCCAAGTCGACGTGCATGTCGTCCTTAAACGCCACACCCTCCCCTAGCAAAAGCTCACGTTGAGCATCGGGGCCGCCAAAGGCAAAGCCTTCGCAAATGCGACCGTCGGCAAACACCACACGATGGCAGGGAATCTGGCCGGGGCGCGGATTGCTATGCAGGGCATACCCCACATACCGCGCACTTCGTGGTCGACCGGCAAGCAGCGCCACCTGACCATACGTGGCGACCATCCCCTCGGGGATTTGCTCGACCACCTCGTACACCCGTTCAAAAAAGCCCTCAGACGCCATTGCTCGCTCCCTTCCACCCGGAAAAGCATAAACCACCACAAAGGTGCCTGTCCCCTTTGTGGTGGTTTATGGCAGGTCGGTTAGTTGGCGGGCTGGAAGAAGGCTACGGCTACGGCGCCAGGGCCTACGTGGGTACCGATGGTGGCGCCGATGGTGTGAACGGGCAACTCGCCCTCGGTGTGGCCAGCCCAAAGTGCCGCGCTGTCCTCGATATACTTCTTGAGCACCGCATCCGAAAGGCCCGTATAGCCGAGCGCCAGCGGCATGGAAAAGTCGATGCCGCCCGCTTTTTCGACCTTTTGGTTCAGCAGATTGCGGCCGTTCTTGGAACCGCGCGCCTTACCCAGCTGCACGATCAGACCGACCTCGACAGCCACCACGGGCTTTACGTTGAGCAGCGTGCCCACGGCGCCGGCCGCAGCAGACAGACGACCGCCGCGCACCAGGTACTCCAGCGTCTCGAGCAGGCCGATGACGACCACGCGGTCACGGACGGCCTCGACGGCCGCCGCGATCTGGGCCGCACTACGGCCCTCGTCCACCAGGCGTAGGGCATACTCGACCAGGACACGCTCGCCCAGAGTGACGTTGTTGCTATCCACCACGTACACGTCGCCGCCCGGCGCCTCGGCAAGTGCGGTACGGGCACTTTGGTTGGTGCCCGAAAGCTTAGCGCCCACGGTAATAATCACTGCCTCATCGCCGGCCTCACGCGCCTCGGCAATCGCCTGCGAAAACGCGTACGGGTTGACCTGGCCGGTCTTGGGCAGCTCATCGCGCTCCACGAGCATCTCGTAAAAGCGCTGGTGATCGATGTCGACGCCATCCATGTACACATCGGTGCCAAAGGTGACGGACAGCGGCAGAACACGCAGAGCGGGGTGCTCGGCCGGTGACATATCGCTTGCGGAATCGGTAATAATACGGACGGACATAGCGAATCCTTTCTTGCGCAGGTCCCGCGCAGGGAATTTTGACAGCAAGGCCCCAGCACGGTATACGCGCTCAAACAGGACTATGCAGTTGTTAATGGAAAGCAAATGCCTGGGCGGCCTTAGATCTCGCGCAGGGTGTTGAGAATCGTACGCAGCGACGCATACATCTGCTCGCGCTGCTCCACACCCATAGCCTTACCGGTGGTATCGAGCACCTCGCGAATGATGCGGTCCGCCTCGCTCATGCTCTCGCCGCCCAGAGCGGTCAGGCGCACCGGAGCACGATACTTAACGGCGGCATCGCCCGAATCATCGACCTCGACGTAGCCGCCCTCCTCCAGATGCGCGAGCGTACGCGAGACGGCGGCGCGGGTCACGCCTGCCATGCGAGCCAGGTCAGCGCCAGTCAGGCCGTCCTTGCTGCGCTCAAGATAGTACAGGCACATCACGTCGGAGCCCTTGAGGCCCAGCCTTGCGCCCTCGGATGTCTTAATGCGCTGGATCTCCTTGTAGAGCCCACTGATCAGTCCGACAAAGTCCTCGAAACGTGTCTCGTCGTTCTGCTGCATGGGAGACGACCGCCTTTCGCTTGCATAATGCTTACGGGTAAACATCTTAACCGCATGCGCGAACCCCCATACCCAAATATCTCAATTGTTAACCCATCAACATAAAAACCACCACAAAGGGGACAGGCACCTTTGTGGTGGTTTGGGGCATCAATAGGTTCTAGGCGCCGCTACAGCTCCACGCAAGGATTGTCGCAGGTCACAAGCGTCTTAATGACAACCGTCGCTCCCAGATAGCGCTCAAGCAGCTCGGCTAAGCGATCGATCGCAGCCTGGCAATCCCCCATCCGCTCGGACTCCACGCACTCAATCGCCAGGAACGCATCGGCCGAATTATCGGACAGCGCCGTGCGAACGCCGTCGCGCCAGTTCCAGCAGCGGCACACAGCGCCCGCATCGTCGATATAGGCGAGCTCGCCGGGCAGCGTCGGATCGTCCGCCTCCTCGCCAAGCGGCAAGAACGCATCGCCACCGTCGGTCACCTTCAAGCGAAGGTCTCCCTCGATCGCATGCAGATCCTCGCCTCCCACGGGCAGCGCGTAGGTCAGCGACACCGTGTTGTAAATATCCACCGCGGGCGTAATGTGGCCCACCGGCTTGCCTTTGAGCACGCGTTTGAGCAAGTTCTCGATCGAGCAGCGCGCGCCTTTCTTGGTCTTGAACAGACGATAGGCCTCGCGCCATGCCTTGACCGGTGCGTTCTCGCTGATAGTGTCACTGGTCAGATGACGCTCCGCATCGATATTGGCGCGGTCGAGCAACGCCGCAATCGCATCCACGTCCTCTTGAGGAATCTGAGCCGTGGGCTTCATGCCCTCCACGACCACAACACCGACCGCTGCCTGCGGAAACAGCTCCCAGAATGAATCCTCGGCAATAAAGCTCTTCATACGCTCTCCCTTCATTGTGCGCGCCCGAGTGAGGGCGCCTAAACAAAAAGCGCCCTTACAACGGCCACCTTCAAAGTCCTACGGTGCCGTCACAAGAACGCTTGCGCTGTCCCCATCCGGAGAAGGGGACGATATGTCAGGCGTATTGTAACCCGAGTCATCCACGCGAGCAAAACCACCACAAAGGTGCCTGTCCCCTTTGTGGTGGATATGGACTCACGGCGAAACTAGTGGCGAAGTCCCAGCAGCCCGCGGCCGCGATGACGGGCGTCGGCGTGTACTTGAACGTGCGGGCCGGCGGCTTTGACGGACTCGGGCAGGTGCGAGTACTTCTTCTCGAAGTTCTCCTCGAACATCACCGCCAGGTTGTGCGCGGCCTCGTCATAGCGCGCGGTGCTCTGCCAGTATTGGCGCGGCACCAGGATGCCATCGGGCACGCCGTGGCACGTCGTGGGAATGTCGACGTTAAAGATGTCGTCGTGCACGAACTCGCTGTCCTCGATGGTGCCGTCGAGGGCGCGCGCGACCAGCGAGCGCGTGTAGGCAAGCTCGATGCGATGGCCCACGCCGTAGCCGCCGCCGATCCAGCCGGTGTTGACCAGGTACACGCGCGTGCGGCCGTCGGCAATGCGCTCGCCAAGCATCCTGGCGTAAACCATGGGGTCGAGCGGCATAAACGGCTCGCCGAACAGCGAAGAGAACGTGGGCGTGGGCTCGGTGACGCCGACCTCGGTGCCGGGAATCTTAGCCGTAAAGCCCGTCACAAAGTGGTACATGGCGGCGTCGGCCGTCAGGCGCGAGATGGGCGGCAGCACGCCAAAAGCGTCGCAAGTCAGGAACAGCACGACACTCGGAGTGGTGCCCATGCCCTTAGTCCACGCGTTAGGAATGTGCTCCACGGGATAGGCCACGCGCGTGTTGTGCGTGATCGAGATGTCGTCGTAGTTGGGCTTGCGGTTCTCGTCGAGCACCACGTTTTCGCAAATGGCGCCAAAACGGACGGCGTTGAAGATCTCGGGCTCGTGAAAGGCGTCCAGGCCCTCGCATTTGGCGTAGCAGCCACCCTCGATGTTGAAGATGCCCATGTCGGACCAACCGTGCTCGTCGTCGCCGATCAGCAGGCGCGTGGGATTGGCCGAAAGCGTGGTCTTGCCGGTGCCGGACAGGCCAAAGAACACGGCAGTCTCGTGCGTGACGGGATCCATGCTGGCCGAGCAATGCATGGGCAGCACGTCGTCCTCAACGGGCAGCAAGTAATTCATAACGCTGAAGATGGACTTTTTGATCTCGCCGCAGTAGCCGGTGCCGGCGACCAGAATCACGCGTTCCTGGAAGTTGATGACCACGGCAGCGCTGGAGTTGAGGCCCTTGATGGCAGCGTCGCACTGGTAACCGGGCGCTGCGAGCACGCAGAAGTCGGGCTCGCCGGTGCGCGCGATTTCGCGGGCGAGTGGGCGGGCGAGCATCTGCTTAATAAAGAGTGCCTGGCTGGCACGCTCGCAGGCAACGAGCAGTCGACGCGTGTGGTTGCGGTCGGCGCCAGCCATGCCGCGGGTGACGAACACGTCGCGCTCGTTGAGATAGTCGACGATGCCGGCCTTGATGGCCTCATAGCTCTCGACGGACAGCGGGCGGTTGACCGCACCCCAGGCGATCTTGTCGTGAACATCGGGGGTGTCAACGATAAAACGATCGTTGGGCGAACGACCAGTGCGCTCCCCCGTCTCGATCACCAGCGCGCCGTTGGTTGCCATGCGGCCTTCTTCGCGGCGGATGGCGTGCTCGACGAGCTCCGCGGCGGGTAGATCGACCAGCAGACGGGGTTGATTCTCGGCGGGATCTTCAACGAGCGTAATACCAAAGTTGGACAAAACTTCTACAGGGGTAACACCAGGCATGGGGCCTCCTTTAAAAACGCGACACGTGGACGCGGCGCGCACTTTACTCACGTAAAGCCCGTTGTACCCGATATGCAAAAACGTTTTTGCGGCAAGGGCGGCAAGCCCGCCCAACGGTCAAAAATCGCAGGCAAGCGGCCTAGTCATTGGGGACGCTTTTAAACGACTAGTCGTTGGGGGCACTCTTGAACAGGCAACATTCA
>USIL01000131.1:0-4913 GCA_900554655.1 uncultured Collinsella sp. | reverse complement strand
GCAGAACAGAAAAAAGACGCACAATGTGCGCCCCTACGGTAAAAAAGATTCTCTGCCGTTCCCCTCTTTCGGAGCGGTCGCCGCTCTCCGATTTTCGCCAGACTAAGAAATAAAGGAAACCGTAGTCCCAAGAGGATAGCACTCATTTAACCCGCGCACTGCGCGGGAATAAGGTATAGCAGCCTACGGGCAAACCTTGGTGTCTATCCTTTTGGCCCCAGGCTGAGGGTTAGCACCCACAGAAAACAGGTATGCGACCCCGTTTTCCCGTTCGGAAAAAGTACCCCAAAACGAATAAAAACGCGACATCAGGCCGCGCTGCTGCACCGCCCCGTCGCGTTTCTTAGCAATAAATAAAAACGGCAGCGAGCGAGAAGAACTCTCAAGCCCTCCACCGATGATGGTAGTAATTATAGCACTCCGCCTCTTTCCGGACAAGATTCAAATGTGCCAAAATCGCATTTACAATTCGTTCATAATTGTACAATCCGACAATTCACACAGCAGTATTCCGCAGAAACTGACAACTTATACAAAAACACGCCTGTTTTTTCGTCAAACGCGCGTCTGTTTTTGAGATTTTATGCTGAAATCCGCGAAAATCGCTTTACAAACGGTCGTTTTCATGGTAATATATATATACTTTCGCCCCGCGCTTAGCTGACGGACAAAGGGAGCGTTCCTATCGCCTCCATTCACCAAGCCGCGGCCCGGCCTGTGGGTGAGTAAAAATTTATTTAACGAAAGGTGAAATCCCGACATGATCCGTAAGGAAGACAAGACTGCCGTTATCGAGGCAAACCGTACCCACGCTACCGACACCGGTTCCCCGGAGGTTCAGGTTGCAATCCTGACCGCCCGCATCAAGGAGCTGACCGAGCACATGAAGTCCCACCAGAAGGACTTCCACACCCGTCGTGGTCTGCTCATGCTCGTCGGTCGTCGTCGTCGTCTTCTCTCCTACATTAAGAAGAACGACATCGTCGAGTATCGTGAGCTCATCAAGGCTCTGGGCATCCGCGACAACATCCAGTAAGGATTTGTACATGCTAAGAGCGTCCTGCGCAGCGGGGCGCTCTTTTTGTGTAAGGGCGCGAACAATCACGCTCTGAAGCGTGGCGGGGGCAGGGGGCCCGCGTCACATGAGAAGCCCGCAGGCAAGGGGCCTGTGGGGTAAAGGAGAACAATGACACTCGTATCCAAGACCTTTGAGCTGTACGGCAAGACCTACACCTTTGAGTCGGGCGAGCTTGCCAAGCAGGCCACCGGCGCTTGCCTGGTCAAGCAGGGTGACACCACGATGCTCGACACCGTGGTTGTCTCCAAGGAGCGCAAGAACTACGACTTTTTCCCGCTGACCGTCGACTTCAACGAGAAGATGTACGCCGCCGGCCGCATCCCGGGTGGCTACCTCAAGCGTGAGGGCCGTCCCAGCGAGAAGGCCACGCTCACCGCGCGCATGATCGACCGTCCGATTCGCCCGAGCTTCCCGGACGGCTTCCGTAACGAGGTGCACATCGTCGCTACCTCGCTCGTCGCCGACCAGGTCAACCCCTTCGACGTCATCAACGTTATGGGCGCCTCCCTGGCCATGACGCTCGGCGGCGTGCCCTTCGAGGGCCCGCTTGCCTGCGTGCGCATCGGCCGTAACGTGGAGACCGGCGAGTTTATCGTCAACCCCACCTATGAGGAGCGCGAGAACTCCGATCTGGACCTGGAGCTGGGCGGATCCGCCGACTTCATTTCGATGGTCGAGGCCGGCGCCGAGGAGATCTCCGAGGACGATATGCTCGCCGCTATGAAGTTTGGCCAGGAAGCCCTTGCTGCCTTCTGCCAGGCTCAACACGAGTTCGTCGCCGAGTGGGAGCAGGTCAACGGCCCCATCGTCAAGAAGGAGTACCCGCTCGACCAGCCCGTCGAGGAGGTCCAGGAGCGCATCTTCGCCCACTACGACGAGATGGCTGCCGCCCTTCGCGACGCCGACAAGCTCTCCCGTATCGGTAAGGTCGAGGCTCTGAAGGAGTCCATCCGCGCCGAGTTCACCGAGGAGGAGCAGGCCGCTTGGGAGCGCGAGATCCCCGTGGCGCTCAAGAAGCTCGAGAAGAAGGCTATGCGCACCATGGTCGTCGAGACCGGCGAGCGCGTCGACGGCCGTGCCGCCGATGAGATTCGCCCCATCATGGTGAAGGATAACTACCTGCCGCTCGTTCACGGCTCCGGCCTGTTCCAGCGGGGGCAGACCCAGGTGCTTTCCGTCCTGTCGCTCGGCATGCTCAACGAGGGCCAGCGTCTGGATACCATCGAGCCCACCGAGGGCAAGCGCTACATGCACCACTACAACTTCCCGCCGTTCTGCACCGGCGAGACCGGCCGCATGGGCAGCCCCAAGCGCCGCGAGATCGGCCATGGCAATCTGGCCGAGCGCGCTCTGCTTCCGGTGCTCCCCGACGAGAACGAGTTCCCTTACGCCATCCGCGTCGTTTCCGAGGTCATGGAGTCCAACGGTTCCTCTTCGATGGCTTCGACTTGCGGTTCCACGCTCGCCCTTATGGACGGCGGCGTGCCCATTAAGCGCCCGGTCTCCGGTATCGCCATGGGCCTGATCCAGGAGGAGGGCAAGACCGTGGTCCTGTCCGACATCCAGGGTCTCGAGGACTTCCTGGGCGACATGGACTTTAAGGTCACCGGCACCACCGAGGGCATCACCGCCCTGCAGATGGACAACAAGGCCACCGGCCTCACCTTCGACATCCTGGCCCGCGCTCTGCAGCAGGCCAAGGAGGGTCGCGCCTTCATCCTGCAGAAGATGCTCGATGTGATCCCCGAGCCGCGCCACACCACGCGCAGCACCGCTCCGCGCATCGTTTCCATCCAGGTTCCGACCGACAAGATCCGCGACGTCATCGGTTCCGGCGGTAAGGTCATCCGCGGTATCCAGGACGAGACCGGCGCCTCGGTCGACATCCAGGAGGACGGCACCGTCTTTGTCGGCGGCACCGGCGAGTCCGTCGACCAGGCCGTCGAGCGCATTAAGCTCATCATCAAGGTTCCCGAGCCGGGCGAGGAGTACACCGGTCGTGTGGTCTCCATCCAGCCCTTCGGCGCCTTCGTCAACCTGCTGCCCGGTAAGGACGGCCTGCTGCACATCTCCCGCGTCGCCAAGGGCCGCGTGGAGAAGGTCGAGGACGTCCTCAACGTGGGCGACGAGGTCAAGGTCGTCGTCATCGAGGTCGACGATCGCGGCAAGATCTCGCTCGATCGTCTTGATAAGCCCGAGGCCCCGGCTCGTGCCGAGGGTGCCTCCGAGGGCGACGGCGAGCACTTCCAGCGCCGTGAGCGTCCGCGTCGCGAGCGCTCCGAGCGTAGCGACCGTCCGCGCCGCCCCGGCGATAACGGAGGCCGCAAGCCCCGCCGTCACCACGACGCCGAGTAACAGCTAAACATAAGCAGCTCAACAAGGGCGACTCCTAAGGGGGTCGCCCTTTTGCTTGCGCCCGGGAGGGGCGCATATGAAGTTTATCGCGAGTTCCGCACGCAAAGGAAAGCACTTAATGTGCTTTCCGTCTTGCGCAGGACTGTAGAGCAGCAAACTTAAACAGCGGGCCGCCCGGGCCGGGAATCCGCCCCCGCGCACAGGAGGGGATTCCTTTTGTGTAGGCTTTGCGGAAATATGGCTATTTTGGGATACGCCCGGCGGCGTGGTCTGTTGACGGCACAGCTAACGCCACGTATCCTATCGAACTGCGTGTTTCGTAGGGGGATGCTGACCCCTCGATTCAAGCCGTTGCACTTTACAGAAAGCTGGAATCATTCGAGAAGGAGTACGCTTTGCCTACTATTAACCAGCTGGTTCGCCAGGGCCGTCGTTCCGTGCCCAAGAAGTCCAAGAACGCTGCTCTGCAGCACAACTCCCAGAAGCGCGGCGTGTGCACCCGCGTCTTCACCACGAGCCCCAAGAAGCCGAACTCGGCTCTTCGTAAGGTTGCCCGTGTTCGCCTTGTCAACGGCATCGAAGTTACTGCTTACATCCCGGGTGAGGGCCACAACCTGCAGGAGCACTCCATCGTGCTCGTCCGCGGCGGTCGTGTCCGTGACCTCCCTGGTGTCCGTTATCACGTCATCCGTGGCGCCTACGACGCTGCTCCGGTCCAGAACCGTATGCAGGCCCGTTCCAAGTACGGTGCTAAGCGCCCCAAGGCTAAATAAGCCAGATAACGTTTTGATACTTTCGCCGTGTGCCGCCTAAGGGCCGCACGGTAGACACTTAAGGAGATTTCACATGCCGCGTCGTGCAGCAGCTAATCGTCGTGAGGTTCAGCCTGACGCCGTTTACAACAACCGCCTGGTGACTCAGCTCATCAACAAGGTCCTTCTTGACGGCAAGAAGGCCACCGCTGAGCGCATCGTTTACACCGCGTTCGAGATCGTTGCCGAGAAGTCCGAGGGTGGCGACGCTCTCGCTACCTTCAAGAAGGCTATGGACAACGTCAAGCCCACGCTCGAGGTTAAGCCCAAGCGTGTCGGTGGCGCTACCTATCAGGTCCCGATGGAGGTCAACTCCCGTCGTTCCACCGCTCTGGGCATCCGCTGGATCGTCAACTTCTCCCGCGCTCGCAAGGAGAAGACCATGGCCGAGCGTCTCGCCAACGAGATCCTCGACGCTTCCAACGGCCTGGGCGCTTCCGTCAAGAAGCGTGAGGACGTCTTCAAGATGGCCGAGGCCAACCGCGCGTTCTCTCACTATCGTTGGTAAGTTAAGGTAAGGAACTAACATGGCTAAGCCTAAGTACAAGCTTTCCGATACCCGTAACATCGGCATCATGGCTCACATCGATGCCGGTAAGACCACCACGACCGAGCGTATTCTTTACTACACCGGTAAGACCCACAAGATCGGTGAGGTCCATGAGGGC
>USIL01000130.1:0-4956 GCA_900554655.1 uncultured Collinsella sp. | reverse complement strand
CGGTTTTGACGTTTGCGCAGATAAAACCTGCCAAAATAAACCTGTCCCTTATTGGCAGGTTTTAGCTCAGCAGCATGCGGTCGTTGGCGAGCTCGCCGCCCGAGACCTCCTCGAACTTCTGCAGCAGGTCGGCTACGGTGAGCGACTTCTTCTCGTCGCCGGCCACGTCGTAGATCACGTGGCCTTCGTGCATCATGATCAGACGGTTGCCCAGACGGATGGCGTCGTTCATGTTATGCGTGACCATGAGCGTGGTCAGGTGGTTCTCGTCGACGATCTCCTCGGTCAGGTTGAGCACCTTAGAGGCCGTCTTGGGGTCGAGGGCCGCGGTGTGCTCGTCGAGCAGTAGCAGGCGCGGCCTGGTGAGCGTGGCCATCAGCAGGGTGAGTGCCTGGCGCTGGCCGCCCGAGAGCAGGCCGACCTTGGCGTTGAGACGCGTGTCCAGACCAAGGTCCAGGCGCTTGAGCAGCTCAACGTACTCATCTTTCTCGGCCTTGGTGACGCCCCACGAAAGGCCGCGACGCTGGCCGCGACGCTTGGCGAGGGCCAGGTTCTCGGCGATTTGCATGTCGGCAGCGGTACCGCGCATGGGGTCCTGAAACACACGGCCCAGGTACTTGGCGCGCTGCGACTCGCTCAGACGCGAGATGTCGGTGCCGTCGAGCTCAATAACACCCGAATCGAGCGGATACACGCCGGCGATCATATTGAGCAGCGTGGACTTGCCGGCGCCATTGCCGCCAATCACGGTTACAAAGTCGCCATCGTTGAGGGTGAGGTCGACGCCGGTGAGCGCGCGCTTCTCGGTGACGGTGCCCTTGTTAAAGGTCTTCTTGACGTGCGAGAGCTTAAGCATCTGCCTCATCTCCCTTCGTGTAGGAGCTGCGGAGCTTATAGCGCTCCCAAACCACGGGCACGCACAGGGCCACGGCGACGATCACGGCGGAGAGTAGCTTCATGTCGTTGGCGTCCATGCCCAGCTGCAGCACGATGGCGCGGATAAGGAAGTACACCACGGAGCCAAAGACGGCGGAGGCAAGACGGACGCTAAACTGCGTGAGGCCGCCGGGCAGCAGGCGACCGAGCACCTCGCCGATGACGATGGCGGCAAGACCGATAACGATGGCGCCGGTGCCCATGCCGATGTCGGCATACTTCTGGCTCTGGCAGATGAGCGCGCCCGAAAGGCCGATGAGGGCGTTGGAGAGCACGAGAGCGATCATCTTGGTGGAGTTGGTGTTGACGCCCAGAGCGCGGATCATGTACTCGTTGTTGCCGGTGGCACGCAGCGCCGAGCCGATCTCGGTGCCAAAGAACCAGTACAGGATGGCGACGATGGCCACGGCCAGCACAATGCCTAGGATAATGGCAACAGTGGACTGCGGCAGGCCCGTCATGTTGCTGACGGATGAGAAGATAGTGCCCTTGGCAAGGATGGGCGTGTTGGACTTGCCCATGATGCGCAGGTTGATGGACCACAGACTGATCTGCGTAAGGATTCCGGCGAGGATTGCGGGAATCTCAAAGACGGTGGTCAAGATGCCCGTGACGGCGCCCGCGATGGCGCCGGCGCACATGCCGGCCAGCACGGCGAGCAAGGGGTCGACGTTATTGTTGACGATGAGCACGGCGCAGACACAGCCGCCGAGGGCAAAGCTGCCGTCGCAGGTCATATCGGGGATGTCGAGCAGGCGGAACGTGATAAACACGCCAAGCACCATGATGCCCCAGAGGACGCCCTGCGAAACGGCGCCCTGCAATGCAATGAGCATGCTTCATACCTCCTAGGATAGGGTGGACACGTGATTTTCCATAATAGCGGTACCAATGCATAAAAGAGCGGTGGACAGATGTTTTGTTTTACCTGAAACAAGCAGGGCGAACGCCGGTCTTTAGCGTTCGCCCCAAGGACTCAGATATTGAATAACGCGGCTGTGGCGCGCGTGCGGGCCCTAGACGCGTTACCGCGCATGGCGCTACGCGTCCAGGGCGGAAAGGTCGATACCCAGAGCCTCGGCCATCTCTTCGTTTTTGACGACGACCAGGTCCTTGCTCGAGAGATGCTTGATCGGCATATCCTCGGGCTTGGCCTCGCCCTTCAAGATCTTGACGGCCATCTCGCCCGCGGCGTAGCCCAGGTCCTCGTAGTTGATGGAGAGGGTGAACAGACCGCCGGCCTTGCACATGCCCTCCTCGCCAGTCACGAAGGGGAGCTTGTTCTCCTTGCAGATCTGGCCGACCTGCGAGGCACCCGCGGCGATGGTGTTGTCGGTGGGGGAGTACAGCGCGTCGACCTTGCCCACGGCAGACTCGACGACGGACTGAATCTCGTTGGAGCTCGAGACGGTGAAATCGGTGTACTCGAGGCCCAGCTTGTCGAGCTCCTTCTTGGCGGCCTTGATCTGGACGTCGGAGTTGGACTCGGCGGTGCAGTAGAGCAGGCCGACCTTCTTAACGTCGGGCAGGACCTTCTGCATCATCTCGAGCTGCTCGGCGACCGGGGTGAGGTCGGAAGCGCCCGTGACGTTGGTGCCGGGCTTGTCGTTGTCCTGGACCAGGCCGGAAGCGGCGTAGTCGGTGATGGCGCAGCCCACGATGGGGATATCGGCCGTGGCGCCGGCGGCAGCCTGCGCGGCGGGCGTAGCGATGGCATAGATCAGGTTGACGCCGTCGCCTACGAACTTGTCGGCAATGGACTTACACGTGGACTGGTCGTTCTGGGCGTTCTTCTGGTCGATCTTGACCTTGAGACCGCTCTTCTTGATGGCCTTGACGAAGCCGTCGTTGGCGGCATCGAGCGCGGAGTGCTCGGTGAGCTGCAGAACGCCGATGGTGTAGTCGGAACCGGCGGCAGCGGAGCCGGAACCAGAGTTGCCGCCGCATCCGGCGAGCGGGGCGAGCGCGAGCAGACCGGCGGAGACCAGAAGGCTCCTGCGGCTGATGGTGATGTCCTTCATATCATTACCCCCAGTATAAAAATGGCTGGAAACACTGCACTGGGACAAAGTGCAAGTGGAACTATAGTAGCGCTGATGTCCATTTTTACAACAGCCTGGCGGGTTTTTTAATACAGAATCGGATGGGCGGTACGGGTAGTCGAATGGGCGGCGGAGGGGCTTATGCGGCGGAGGAGGCGTCGTCCTCGTCCAGGGCGGCGAAGAGCTTCTTGCCGTCGAGGAGACGTGTGGTGACGTTTCTCATTCGGCCGATCTCTACGGTACGCAACGTGTCATCGGCGCCTCGCGCGTCATAGACCGTTCCCAGCAGATACGAGATGCCATCGCGCTGCCTGATGGCAAAGGGACGGAGTGTCATCCGTGCTGCTTCGGTTTCGCCACGCGTCGTGACGCTCGAAATATCAAAACTCACCGTGGTTCCGTGGTCGATGGCCTGCTCGACGAGCTCGCACGTGTCGATGCGCTTGATGGGCGTGCGTGTTGCCTTGGTAGCCTTGCTGCCTGCGCTTGGAGCAGGTTCGGGTGTATCGAGATAGCCGCGAACGTCGGCACTCGCCATGGCAACTAAGTGCTGCGCCATGCTCTTGCGGATGGCGATAGGCGTGGAGCGGTTGCGCATGACCATACCGTGGAGCCGGATGATCTCCTCGTCGGTGAGTGGACGGGTCAAGAGCCGATACCCCACGCCGCGCTTGTATTCAATCTCATATCCGGCATGGCGAAGCGCGGAGATGGCGGTGTAGATGCTGCGCCGCGCCGCCGAGATGGGCATGCGGGCGGGGTCGTCGGGATGGGCGAGGCGCCGGATCAGCTCATCGGAAAGCATGGCCTTGTCTTCGCCGGTGTTTTCGCTCAAGAGCTGCAGGATACGAACGGCGCGATAGGCTGCCATCGAGGCGGCGCCCCTCGTCGTGGTGTCGTAGGTTTCAACAGCGGCTTCGGTCATCGTGCCCACGTCCTTTCCGTTTTGGGTGGCGACGGTATGGAGCCTAGGACGCGGGGCTTTCTCAGGGGCGCAGGGCGCTCTGGGCGGTCGGTAGTCGTCGGCAAACGGTGGGTCGAGTTTTCAACAGCCCTGCTCAACTGACCAAAAACTTGCCAAAAGCTTGACGGATGCTGTTGAAAAAAAGCGTCTCTCGACCGATGTCGAGAGACGCTTATGCGATGAGCGTTGGCGTGTGGCGACGCGAGCTAGCGTCCGACGATTAGAAGTCGGCGTTGCCCACGGTGCGCGGGTGCGGCAGGACGTCGCGGATGTTGCCCACGCCGGTCAGATACATGACCAAGCGCTCGAAGCCCAGACCGTAGCCGGCGTGCTTGCAGGAACCGTAGCGGCGCAGGTCAAGATAGTACTTGTACTGCTCGGGATTCATGCCCAGGTCCTTGATGCGGGCCTCGAGCAGATCCAGGCGCTCCTCGCGCTGGGAGCCACCGATGATCTCGCCGATGCCGGGGACCAGGCAGTCGGCGGCGGCGACGGTCTTGCCGTCCTCGTTCATGCGCATGTAGAACGCCTTGATCTCGGCCGGGTAGTCGGTCACGAAGGTCGGGCGCTTAAAGTGCTCCTCGGTCAGGAAGCGCTCGTGCTCGGTCTGCAAGTCGATGCCCCAGCTGACGGGGTAATCAAACTGGTGGCCAGCAGCGACTGCCTGCTCCAGGATCTCGACGGCCTCGGTGTAGGTAACGCGGGCAAAGTCGGAGTTGGCGACATGGTCCAGGCGCTCGAGCAGACCCTTGTCCACAAACTTGTTGAGCATATTGAGCTCGTCGGGGCAGGTTGCCATGACGTCCTTGAGGACATACTTGAGCATGGCCTCGGCGTTATCCATGTAGTCGTTAAGGTCGGCAAAGGCCATCTCAGGTTCGATCATCCAAAACTCGGCGGCGTGGCGCGTGGTGTTGGAGTTCTCGGCACGGAAAGTGGGGCCAAAGGTGTACACGTCGCCAAAGGCCATGGCGAAGTTCTCGGCATTCAGCTGGCCGGACACGGTGAGGCTGG
>USIL01000129.1:0-4973 GCA_900554655.1 uncultured Collinsella sp. | reverse complement strand
TGCACCTGCGTGCCAACGCTCACGAAATCGGTTTACGAAATCGGTTTCGTTTCGAGTTGTAGTATACTCACCTACAGCGTTTTGCAAGCGAGATTTTTAAAAAAATGCCTAAAATGGTTCAGACCGCCGACAATTGGGAAACGGGGTGCGCTATGGCGCAGATGAGAATCAAGGACATTGCCGCCGAGGCGGGCGTGAGCCCGGCCACGGTCTCGCGCTATCTCAACAACCGCCCCGGGCAGATGACCGAGGAAACCCGTGCTCGCATCGCGGCGGTTATCGAGCGCACCGGCTATCGCCCGCGTGCCGCTGCGCGCAATCTGCGCAGCTCGCGCACCAACCTCATCGGCGTGATCCTGGCCGACATCGCCAACCCGTTCTCGAGCGCCATGCTCGAAGGGCTTTCCGTCAGCGCCGCCGCGCGCGGCTGCTCGCTCATGACGGCCATTAGCGGCAACGACCCCGCTAAGGAAGCAGAGTCGCTCACCAGGCTTATCGATGCCGGCGTGGACGGCTTGGTTGTCAACACCTGCGGAGGTAATGACGAGGCGATTGCCGCGGCAGCGGGACGTCTGCCCGTTGTGCTGCTCGACCGCGATGTTGCCGACGGCGGTGTCGATCTGGTGACATCTAACAACCGTGAGCTAGTCGCCGGCTTGGTAGACGCCTTGGCCGCTGCGGGCAGCGAGCGCCTGTGCCTGCTCACCGAGGCAAGCGACGATAGCCCCGTGCGTCGAGAGCGCGCCGAGGCCTTTGCCGACGAACTTTCGCGACGCGGCCTTGCGGGTGAGGTCGTCACTCTGGCCGACGGTGGCGCCTCGGGCGTCGGCCGCTTGGACGAGACCATCCGCGGCTATGCAGGCAAAAAGCTCGGCCTCATTGCTGTCAACGGCCTGGTTTTCCTGCGTCTGACCGAGGCGCTGGCGCAGCTTGGTCCCTCGCTGCCGGCGGGGCTCAAAATCGCGACGTTTGATGACTACCCCTGGAACCATGTGCTCTTTGGCGGCGTGACCACGGCCGCGCAAGACACCCTTACCATCGCCGAGCGCGTGGTCGAGCGCCTCTCCGAGCGCATTGACGTTGTTACCACTACGGTGGGCGAGGCCGCAAAGCTGGCGCCCAAACGCATCGAGATTCCCGGCCACATCGAACATCGCGCATCAACCTCGCGCTAACCATTCGTTCGCAACTGCCTGTTCACACACGTTTTTTGAGCGCTTGATACGCTTTAACCCTGCGGAAACATTTTTCTGCGATAGTATCTGCGATATAGACCAGTCGAAACCCGCCCGAAAGAAAGGGGAGCGACATGAACCAGCAGAACATCGATTACGTACTCCGCTCCGTAGAGCAGCGTGACATCCGCTTTGTACGTCTGTGGTTTGTCGACATTCTCGGCCGCCTCAAGAACTTTGCCATTAGCCCCGAGGACCTCGAGGTCGCTTTTGAGGAGGGTATTGGCTTTGACGGCTCCGCCATCGAGGGCTTTGCCACGCCCGAGGAAGCCGACATGTTGGCGTTCCCCGATGCTTCGACCTTCCAGATTTTGCCGTGGCGCCCGAGCCACAACGGCGTCGCCCGCGTGTTCTGCGATGTGTGCACCCCCGACCGCAAGCCCTTCGCCGGCGATCCGCGCGATGCGTTGCGCCGCATGTTCTATAAGGCCGAGAAGGCTGGCTACCTGCTCAACGTGGGTGCCGAGCTGGAGTATTACTACTTCCCCGACGAGCACACCCCCGAGCCGCTCGACAACGTGGGCTACTTCGATCTTTCGGTGAGCGATGCCGCTCGCGACCTGCGCCGCAACACGGTCCTCACGCTCGAGAAGATGTCCGTGCCCGTGGAGTACACCTTCCACGCCGCCGGCCGCTCGCAGCACGGCATGAGCCTGCGCCACGCCGAGGCCCTGAGCATGTCCGACGCCATCACCACGGCCAAACTCATCATTAAGCAGCAGGCTTACGAGAGCGGGTGCCACGCCTCCTTTATGCCCAAGCCGTTGGCGGGCGAGGACGGCAGCGCTATGTTCCTGTGCCAGTCGCTATTCGACCACGACGGCAACAACGTCTTTTGGGGCGAGGACGACGAGAAGTACCACCTCTCCGATATCGCCAAGCACTACATGGCCGGCATCTTGGCGCACGCGCGCGAGATCAGCGCCATCACTAACCCCACGGTCAACTCGTACAAGCGCATCACCACGGGCGGCGACTCCGTGCCGCAGTACGCCACGTGGGGCCTGCGCAACCGCGCGAGTATGGTCCGCATTCCGGTCTACAAGCCCGGCAAGCAGCTGTCCACGCGCATCGAGCTTCGCAGCCCCGACCCCATGGCCAACCCGTACCTGGTCAACGCCGTCACGCTGGCGGCTGGTCTGGACGGCATCGAGCGCAAGCTGGAGCTCCCGCCCGAGGCAACGGCTGAGACGCTCAAGCTTACCGACCGTCAGATGGTCGAGGCCGGCTACACGCCGCTGCCTCGCTCGCTCAAAGAGGCGCTCGACGTGTTTGAGGACTCGCAGTTTATGAAGGATGCCCTCGGCGAGCACATCCACAGCTTCTTCCTCAAAAAGAAGCGCGACGAGTGGCATAAGTTTGAGTCTACGATCACCGAGTGGGAGATCAAGCACTACCTGGCGAACTCCTAATCGCGCTGGCTTGTTCCAGTACGATTGAGCTCATTTCCTTGGAGGCCGATATGTCCGAAAAGAGTGCCCTGTTCATGGCGCGCACGACGCGCTTCCACGAGTTTGCCCGCAGCCTGACGACCACCCTGGGTGTCGAGGTGAGCCTGGCAACCCCCGATTCGCCGACTGCGGCGCACGACTTTGACCTGCTGATCCTCGATTCCGATGGCATCCGCAGCGACCGCATCGATCAGATTGCCAAGTGGCTTGACGATCGCGGTGGTGTCCCCATGTTGGTGATCGTTGACGACGAGGCGCTCGGTACCTTGCGCCTGCCGAATCACGCGCATGCCGACTTTGTATGCCCCACGGCGACGCCTAACGAGCTCAAGGCTCGCGCGCAGCGCCTGATGGGCGAGGAGGAGACCGTCACCGCCGACGATGTGCTCAACATCGATAACCTCGAGATTAACCTGGCTACCTACCAAGTGACACTCGATAACGAGCCCATTGACCTGACGCTGATGGAGTACTCGCTGCTGAGCTTTTTGGCGACACATCCCAACCGCGCCTACAGCCGCGAGGTGCTGCTGCACCGCGTGTGGGGCTTTGAGTACTGCGGCGGCACGCGTACCGTCGACGTGCATATCCGACGCATCCGCTCCAAGGTGGGCCCGCAGATCGCGGCACACATCACCACCGTCCGCGGCGTGGGCTATCTGTTTAAGGACTAGATTTCCACCGCAAGGGGGACAGGCGCCTTTGCGGTGGTTTTGCCGCAGGTGCGGGTTCCTTTTGAGTTTGCAGTAGAACTTAAGCCTTCCTAAAAGATTGCGTTCTCATACACGTGCACCCGCATATTGGGGTACAACTCAACGTGAACAATGATGGCCCGCCACATGTTTGGCGGGCCTTTGGTTATTAGACGAAAGGATCGCAGCTATGAGCGAGTACGATTCCCAGCGTCCCCAGGATGCGGGCAACGCCGGCGAGACCCAGCAGCAGCCGCGCGTGCAGGTGGAGTCGACGCCTGCCGGCGGCAACAACATTCCCTATGTGCAGGCCTATGACACGCAGACCGGACAGCCCTTGGGCAGCCAGCAGGTCGTGAACAAGCACACGGTGGTCAAGACCAAGACCAAAAAGCTGCCGATCTTTATTACGGCGCTCGCCGGCTGCGCGTGCGGTGCCCTGCTGGTCATCGCGCTCATTATGAGTGGCACGCTCAACATTGGCGGCGGAAAGAATGCCGTGACGGCGGGTGCTTCGGGCTCGTCGACGCAAAAGATCACCATCGACTCCGAGGACACCACGCTGGCCGAGGCTGTCTCTGCCAAGGCACTGCCCTCCGTGGTTTCCATTACCGCTACTTCGAGTGGCAGCCAGGGCGGCTCGCTTTCGCAGTCTGCTGACGAGTCGGATAGCTCGGGTAGCGTCGGCTCGGGCGTGGTGCTCGATACCGAGGGCCACATCCTCACCAACAACCACGTGGTCGACGGCTACGACCAGTACGTGGTGACCATGGACGACGGCACCACCTATGAGGCCGAGTTCGTGGGCAACGATGCCTCGAGCGACCTCGCCGTCATTAAGCTCAAGGACGCTGACTCCTCCAAGCTCACCCCGATCGAGATCGGCGACTCCTCCAAGCTTAACGTGGGCGAGTGGGTCATGGCGATCGGCTCGCCGTTCGGCAACGAGCAGTCTGTCTCCACCGGTATCGTGTCGGCGCTGTATCGTTCCACGGCCATGAGCTCTACCAGCGGCAACACCATCTATGCCAACATGATTCAGACCGATGCCGCCATCAACCCGGGCAACTCCGGCGGCGCACTTGTCAACGACAACGGTGAGCTTGTGGGCATCAACTCGCTCATCGAGAGCTACTCGGGCTCCAGCTCGGGCGTGGGCTTTGCCATTCCGGTCAACTACGCCAAGAATATCGCCGACCAGATTATCGACGGCAAGACGCCGGTCCATCCGTACCTGGGCGCCACGCTTTCGAGCGTCAACGCGCTCAACGCCCGCACCAACAAGCTCAGCACCGATAGCGGCGCATATGTGGCGAGCGTTGTCGAGGACGGTCCCGCTGCCAAGGCCGGCATCCAGGAGGGCGACGTCATCACCAAGCTGGGTGACGACGAGATTACGAGTGCCGACGGCCTGATCATCGCGCTGCGCAGCCACGAGGTGGGCGAGAAGGTCGAGATCACGCTCATGCGCGGCAAGGACGAGAAGAAGGTCACCGTCGAGCTGGGCTCCGACGAGGAGCTGCAGAACCAGCAGCAGGACGACAGCTCGACCGACACCGGCAACGGCGGTATTACCGACGAGCAGCTGCGCCAGT
>USIL01000128.1:0-5004 GCA_900554655.1 uncultured Collinsella sp. | reverse complement strand
CCGGGAAGTTCGCGAAGCCCACTTCCCGGAGCAAGGTAACCCGCCCGGAGGCGGCCCCAGCGCGAGACCGTCCCGGATGCCTACCTACTCGTTGTCGCCCGCGGTCATCTGCGTTGCGGAGAGCGCGCCGTCGGCTGCTGTTGCGGCTGCGGCGTCGGGCCAGACCCAGTCGGTAAAGGCCGGGTGATCGTAGCCCTCATCGCACGCGAATTCGAAGGCCTCGGTGCGGAATGCCTCCCACTTATCAATCTGCTCCGCAAACTTATCGGCGTCGACCAGGCGCAGCACGTCGGCGGCCAGTGCCCAGCGGTCCATGTTGTTCAGGCGCAGCATGTCGAACGGCGTTGTCGTGGAGCCTTTCTCCTCGTAGCCGTGGACGCGGAAGGCGTCGTGGCCGGGGCGGTTCCAGATCAGGCGGCGAATCGTGCCGGCATAGGCGTGGAACGCAAAGAGGACGGGTTTCTCGCCGCAGCCGAACAGCTCAGCCCAGCGCTCGTCGCTGAGAGCCTGGTCGTTCTCGCAGACGTTCTGGATCTTGAGCAGGTCGACCACGTTGACGAACCATACCTTGATGCCCAGCTCGCGCAGCATGTCGGTTGCAGCCAGGGCCTCAAGCGTCGGCACGTCACCGCAGGTGGCGACCACGACGTCGGCCTCGGCGAGCGAATCGGCGGTCGATGCCCACTCCCAGGTCGCAACGCCCTCGGCGAGCTCCGCCTTGGCCTCGTCGACCGTCTGGAAGGTCGGAGCAGGCTGCTTGCCGCAGAAGATGGCGTTGACGCAGTCAGTGGACTGGTAGACGCGCTCGGCCACGGCGAGAGCCATGTTAGCGTCGGCCGGATAGTAGGCGTTTACGATGTGCGTGTCGTTGGCCTTGTTGAGCAGCAGGTCGATAAAGCCGGGGTCCTGATGCGAGAAGCCGTTGTGGTCCTGACGCCAGACGTGGCTCGACAGCAAAATGTTAAGGCCGCTGATGGGGGCACGCCACGGAATCTCGCGCTTGGTAGCCTCAAGCCACTTGCAGTGCTGGTTGACCATGGAGTCGACCACATGGACAAAGCTCTCGTAGGAGCTCCACACGCCGGAACGGCCAGTGAGCACGTAGGCCTCGAGGAAGCCCTCGCATTGGTGCTCGGACAGCTGCTCGACGACCTTACCGGAGCCTGCCAGCAGCTCGTCGTTGGCCTCGTCCTCGTAGAAGCCGGCGTCCCACTGCTTCTTGGTCACCTTGTAGGCAGCCTGCAGACGGTTGGACGCGGTCTCGTCGGGACCAAAGATGCGGAAGTCATCCATGTTCTTGGCCAGAACGTCGGCAGTGTACTCACCAAAGACGCGGGCGGCCTCGGTGGAGCCCCAGCCATGACCCTTAGTTGCGACGGGGACCTCGTGGGCATGAATATCGGGCAGCTCGAGCTCGCGACGCACCTTACCGCCGTTCGCGTTGGGGTTGGCGCCGATGCGCAGCTCGCCGGTCGGCATAAAGGCCGTCACCTCGGGGCGCACCTGGCCCTCGGGCGTAAAGAGCTCCTCGGGCTTGTAGGAACGCAGCCACTCGCGCAGCACGCGGAAGTGCTCGTGGGTGTCCTTGGCACTCGCCAGCGGCACCTGATGCGCGCGCCAGGAGTCCTCGGTCTTCTTGCCGTCGATGTGCTTGGGGCAAGTCCAGCCCTTGGGCGTACGGAACACAATCATGGGGTAGGCCGGGCGGACCACGGTCTCGCCTGAGGCGGCCTGGGCCTGCGCGGTGGCCTTGATGTCACAGATCTCGTCAAAGACCTGCTCAAACAGGGCAGCGAAACGCGCATGAATGCTTGCGTGGCTCTCGTCGTCAAAGCCGGCGACAAAGAAGTGCGGCTTATAGCCCATGCCCTCAAAGAACTTGGTGAGCTCTTCGTCGGACACGCGGGCAAGGATGGTGGGGTTGGCGATCTTGAAGCCGTTGAGGTGCAGGATCGGCAGGACGATGCCGTCGGTCGCCGGGTTCACGAGCTTGTTGGACTGCCAAGAGGTCGCGAGCGGACCGGTCTCGGACTCGCCATCGCCCACCACGGCCACGGCCAGCAGGCTCGGGTTGTCCATAACGGCGCCGTAGGCGTGGCTGAGCGTGTAACCCAGCTCGCCGCCTTCGTGGATGGAGCCCGGGGTTTCCGGAGCGTAGTGGGACGGGATGCCACCCGGGTAGGAGAACTGGCGGAAGAACTTCTGCAGGCCGGCCTCGTCATTGGTGATGTCGGGGCGAATCTCGCGGTAGGTGCCGTCGAGCAGCGACTGAGCAGTACCGGCGGGGCCACCGTGACCAGGGCCCATCAAGAAGATAGCATTCTGGTTGTGGTCGGCAATGAGACGATTGACGTGACCAAACAGGAAGTTGATGCCGGGCGTGGTGCCCCAGTGGCCAACCAGGCGGTGCTTAACGTCCGGACGACCGAAGTCGCGCGTCTCGCCGGTCTTCTCGTCGACAAAGTCGGGGCGCATTAGCGGGTTAGAGCGAAGGTAGATCTGACCGACGGACAGATAGTTCGATGCGCGCCAATACAGGTCGACGCCCTCGAGCTCGGAAGCCGGCACCTCGTGGCCCAGCTTTTGCCACGGCGTCCCCAGTGTTTTAGCCATTGTTTATGTCCCTTCGCTGTGCGGTCGCCCTCCGATACGGCAACCTTTCGTTGGGACTAGTATATTTGCTAAAACGTTTTATCATGGTGAAAAAACGTTTTATCACCCTTATCAATCCCATCGATTAGCAAAACGCGACATTCACCTGCGGCATTGCCCGTCACAGGTGCTCCACATTCGGTCTCTGCAAACTGATAAACGTGTTTAGTTGTGTTTAGTAAGCTCGAGCACGCTGTCCTTAACGATAAGCTCCGGCTCCAGAACGACCTCTTCGGCACGCCTGCCGCCCCTACCGGCAAGACGCTTGGACATGCAGCCAAAAGCATGCTCCGCAAGGACACCAGGGTCCTGCTCTATCGCGGTCAGCGCCGGCTCAAAGAGAACGTCGGCCGCCGAGTTGTCATAGCTCACCACCGAGATATCGCCCGGGATGCTCTTCCCCATCTCGTGCAAACGCTTGAGCAAACCGAGGGCAATGTTATCCGAGCTTGCGAACACGGCAGTGGCGTCAGTTGCGAGCACCGCCTCCGAGGCCTCGTATGCGCTCGGAATGTAGTACTCGCTCTCAAACTCCAAACGCGCGTCGATCGGCAGGCCAACCTCACGCAGAGCGCGCTCATAGCCGGCAAGTCGCTTGCGACCCGTATTGGAACGGCGTGCGTTAACCAAGCAGGCGATGCGACGGTGACCTTGCTCGATCAGATAGCGGGTGGCCATGTAGCCACCCATCTCGTGGTCGAACATCACCTTGTCGCACTCGAGCCCCTCAATGGCACGGTCGACCATTACCGCCGGGATGGGCAGATGGCTGACTTCTTCGCGCAGGGCGCGGTCGTCGGAGAACTCGTCACCCACCACCAGAAAGACGCCATCAACGCCGCGCGTCACCAGCTGGCGCAGCAGCTCCAAATCGTCATCGGCGCTGCCGCCCGAGCTGGTAATGAAGAGCGCATAGCCGTCCTCGCGGCAGCGCTTTTCCAGGCTACCGGCGAGCGAGGCAAAAAAGCGGCTCTCGATGTTAGGGACGATAAGGCCCAGCGTGCGCGACTCGCGCATGACCAGGCTGCGCGCAATCTGGTTGGGAACATAGTGGTTGCGCGCCGCGACCTCTTTGATGAGCTTGCGGTTTTCTTCCGAGATGCGACAAGGCCGATTGTTGAGAACAAGCGAGACCGACGAGGGGGAAAGCCCCACCTCCTGGGCGATCTGCTTGAGGGTGACTTTGTTGGCCATCTCGCTCCTTCCGGGTTTACGCGCAATCTCTTGAAAGTATAGCGACTACCCCTCTACCTCGGTGATAAACACTTTACCAATCCGGTGGACGGCTGTTTTATCGCCGCCAGCGCACCAAATCCGTCCGGGTGGGGTATATTGCAATCGATTGATGACAACGACCACCAAAAGGCGGCTATTAGTATGCACGAAAACGACTTTTTTAACGAGGACCTGCTGTGCGCGCTCGCTGGCGTTGCCGGCGAGGACAATGTGCTCATGAGCGAGCCCATGCGCGAGCACACCACGTTTAAGATCGGCGGCCCGGCCGACGTCTTTGTCACGCCCGATACCGAGCAGGGCCTCGTCGCCACGCTCGATACCTGCTATCGCTGCGGCCTGCCACTCACCATCGTGGGCAACGGCTCCGACTTGCTCGTCGGCGACAAGGGCATCCGCGGCGTCGTCGTAGCGCTGGGCGAGGGCCTCTCCGACATTACGGTCAACGGCACGCACGTCACGGCGGCAGCCGGCGCCTTGCTTTCCGATGTCGCCGCGGCGGCAGCCGAGGCCGGTCTCACCGGCATGGAGCCCATCTCGGGCATTCCCGGATCGGTCGGCGGCGCCTGCTACATGAACGCCGGAGCTTACGGTGCCTGCATGGCCGATGTACTGGAGTCCGTGCGCGTCTACAAGCCCGCCCGCATGCTCGACGACGGCACCCGCGGCAGCGGCAATATCATTGAGTTCGATGTCGATGAGCTCAACCTGGGCTATCGCAAGAGCCGCATTGCCGACGACGGCTTCATCGTGCTCTCGGCCACCTTCAATCTCGCCCCGGGCAACGCCGCGATGATCAAGGCCGACATGGACGACTACCGCCAACGCCGCGAGGACAAGCAGCCGCTCGACATGCCGAGTGCCGGCTCCACCTTCAAGCGCCCCGAGGGCCACTTTGCCGGCAAGCTCATCATGGACGCCGGCCTGCGAGGACACGCCATCGGCGGCGCGCAGGTGAGCGAAAAGCACTGCGGCTTCATCGTCAACGCCGACCACGCCACCGCCGCCGATGTCGACGAACTCATCCGCCACATCCAAACAACCGTCAAAGACCAATTCGACGTAGACCTAGAACCCGAAGTCCACCGAGTCGGCGAATTCCTCTAACAAAGAAGGCCC
>USIL01000127.1:0-5019 GCA_900554655.1 uncultured Collinsella sp. | reverse complement strand
GCAGGCAGGCGTCCAGGGCAGTCGTTTCGCCACTCCGGATTCAGAGGGCCAGCCTGTTGCTCAGGCCCCCGCTCAGCCGGCAGATCAGGCACAGCCGGCATCCGATCCCTTTGCCTACAATCCAACCAGCGATGTCGCGCTTTCCGGCACGGCGGGTTTTGAGCCCGTTCAGGCCGTGACCGCTCGCGTGGAGCAGCCTCAGGCTGGTGCCGCCACGCCGCAGCCTACCATGGCCGGCATTCCCGACCCCTTGGCCCCTGCGACGCCGGCTCCTCAGCCTGCGCAGTCCGGTCTCTTTGCCGCTATTCCCGACCCCACGCAGCCTGCTGCCCCGGTGGTCGAGAGCGATCAGGCAGCCGAGGTCGCAAGCCTCGATAACGCGCTCAACAACCCCGATTTTACGTCGGTGTTTGCGCCCATCGATCCGCAGGCCAGCCGCAAGAAGATGGCCAAGCAGGCCGGTGTCGAGCCCGTCATCCTTATGGAGCATGTCACCAAGATCTATCCGGCACAGCCCAACAAGCCTGCACTCGACGACATCAACATCGAGATCTATCCGGGCGAGTTCGTCTTCCTGGTCGGTCACTCCGGCTCGGGTAAGACCACGCTGCTGTCGACGCTCAACCGCGACGTCAAGCCGACGAGCGGCCGCATCCTGGTTGCCGGTCAGGACCTCATGAAGATCAAGAACCGCAAGGTTCCGTTCCTGCGCCGCCAGATTGGCGCCGTGTTCCAGGACTTTAAGCTTCTGCCGCAAAAGACCGCCTACGAAAACGTGGCGTTTGCCCTGCAGTGCATCGGCAAGCCCAAGGGCGTCATTCGCAGCCAGGTGCCCGAGGTGCTGCGCCTGGTCGGTCTGGCCGATCAGATGGACTCGCTGCCCGACCAGCTTTCCGGTGGCGAGCAGCAGCGCGTTGCCGTCGCCCGTGCTATGGTCAACCGTCCGCCGCTGCTGATCTGCGACGAGCCTACGGGCAACCTCGACCCGGCGATCTCGCTGGGCATCATGAAGCTGCTTGAGCGTATTAACCGCACCGGCACCACCGTGATCGTCGCCACGCACGACCGCGAGATGGTCGATAGCATGCACCGCCGCGTGATCGCCCTCGAGGGCGGCCACGTCATCCGCGACCAGGAGAGGGGAGGTTACGGCAACTATGGCACCAACTAACGTGGGCTACTCCTTCAAAGAGGCAATCAGCCACTTCTTCCGTAACTGGACTACCTCGCTCGGCGCCGTCATCACGATCTTCCTTTCGCTGTTTATCATCGGCCTGTTCATCATGGGCTCTGCGATGCTGAACTCCGTGATCGGCACCGTCGAGGATCAGGTTGTCATCAACGCGTTCATTAGTGATGACGCCGATCAGGCCGATGTTCAGGCTTTTGAGGCCGAGCTTAAGACGTGGAATAACGTCAAGTCCGTGACCTATAAGGACAAGGACGACGCGCTGGCCGAGTATACGAGCAAGATGTCGGGCAACGCCGACGCCACCATGAGCGCGCTCGATGGCCAGAACCCGCTGCCGGCTTCCTTCGCTATTGAGATGGACGATCCGTCCAAGGTCGAGAGCACGGCAAAGAAGCTCAAGAAGGATGCCGATTTCCAGAAGATCGCGGATGACGGCGACGTCAACGCGAGCGTGCTGTACGGCCAGGAGGAAGTGAGCCGCCTGTTCCAGGTGACCAACTACATCCGCATCGCCGCCGTGGTGCTCGTTGGTCTTCTGACCTTTATCGCATTCATCTTCATCAACAACACGATTCGCCTGTCCATCACGGCGCGTCGTCGTGAGATTGCGATTATGCGTCTGGTCGGCGCCAGCAACGGCTTCATTCGTGGCCCGTTTATCACCGAGGGCGTGCTGCAGGCCATTTTGGGCTCGCTGCTTTCCATCGGCGTTCTGGAGCTGCTGCGCAATCTGATGATTCCGCGTCTGCAGGAGAGCATCGGCTGGATGTCGTTTGCCCTGCCGATGCAGTACTACCTGGTGACCTATGCTGCGCTGATTCTGGTCGGCGTGATTATCGGTCTCTTTGGTTCTGCCATCGCCATGCGCCGCTACCTGCGCGTGTAGGCATGCTTGGAATTCATCCCTTCCAACGGGTCGTCTCTTATGGGGCGGCCCGTTTTTTGATCCCTAGGGGACGGCAGGAAAGCGAATCATTTGGGTAGACTCTTTGGAGTTCGCAATCGATAGTTAGGAGGCGCCATGGGGCGCAATAACAAGCATAAGCGTGGAGCTCGCAATCAGCGCGGGCCGGTGCGCAGCGAACGCCGTCCGAGCCTGACCGGGCGCGTGCAGCTCCATGAGCATAGCGCCTACGTTGTAACCGAAAACGGCGACTACAAGGTCATGGGCCGCGGTAAGCGCGAGATCATGGATGGCGATACCGTTGCCGTGAGCATTAAGAACAGTCCGCACGGTGAGCGGCGCGCCGTGATCGAAAGCGTGGTTGAGCGTGCAGCCATAAGCGTGGTGGGCACGTACCAGACCGCCGGTCCGCTCGGTGTGATCGAGCCGCTCGATTCGCGTCTGAAGGCCGACTTCTTCATTCTGCCCGAGGATACCTCGGCGGATCGTCTGGGTGTCCACCCGGGTGATGCTGTTGTCGCGCGCATTTTGACCTACCCGACGCGCCTGGAATCGGGTACCGTGACGATCGAGCGCCGCATTGGCGGAGATGACGCGCCCGATTTGGGCGTTCAATATGTGATGGCGCGTTACGGCTATACCGATAGCTATCCCGAGGCCGCGCTGGACGAGGCCGAGGGGCTTTCGCTCGATGTGTCCGCGGCGCTTAAGGACCCGCTCCGCCGCGATCTGCGCGACCGCTTTGTCATCACGATCGACCCGGTCGACGCGCGCGACTTTGACGATGCCATTTCGTTGGAGCGCACGCCCGAGGGTGGCTACAAGCTGGGTGTGCATATCGCCGACGTTTCACACTATGTGGCTTGGGACGGGCATATCGATCTTGAGGCTCGCCATCGTACGACATCGGTGTATCTGGCCGATCGCGTGCTTCCCATGCTGCCCGAACGCCTGTCCAATGACCTGTGCTCGCTTCGCCCTGACGAGGACCGTCTTGCGTTTACCGTCGATATCGAGCTCGATGCGCAGGGTCGCGTGCGGCATTACGATCCGTATCCCAGCGTGATTCGCTCGCGTGTGCGTATGGACTATGACGGCGCCGAGGCGCTGCTGGTGCGTGCCGGCGCGGTTGAGTATTCGGTGCTGGAGGGTGCAGCCGAGGATGTTGCGGCTGCCGAGACCTCGCGCGAGGAAGCGCTTGAGCGCGGTCTTGCGTGCGAGGAGGCCGCCCACGGCTACAACATCGAGCTCGGCGATTTCCTTGTCTCCGCTAACGAACTCGCCGAACTTCGCCGTCGTATTCGTCGCGCCCGCGGCTCAGTCGATTTTGACACAGCCGAGATTCGCGCTCTATTGGATGAGGACGGAGTGCCCGTGCAGATTGTGGCGCGTGAGCGTTCGTGTGCCACGTCGCTTATCGAGGAAGCCATGCTGCTCGCCAACGAGTGCGTTGCAGAGTGGCTGGCAGACCGTGATATCGAGGCCTGCTATCGCGTGCATGAAGATCCGAGCCCCGATAGCCTGCACGGTGCCGCCGTTGCGCTGGCGCAGCTAGGCATCATCGACGATCGCCGTGCTGCCGGTATTGCCCTGGGGAGCCCCGATGAGCTGCAGGCTGCAGTTGATGCTGCCGCCGGTACGGCCAACGCACCGCTCGTTAACACGCTGCTTCTGCGCAGCATGCAGCGCGCGCTGTACAAGCCGCGCAACGAGGGCCACTTTGCGCTCGCCGCGCCGTGCTACTGTCACTTTACGAGTCCCATCCGTCGCTACCCCGATCTGGTGGTGCACCGCGTACTCAAGCTGCAGTTGGCCTATGAGCAGCTGGGCGGCAAGGACGCCCTGGTCCGTACGCCGCGCCTGATCGGCAAGGGGCGCGAGTCACTGCCGCGCATTCTGCCGCAGATCTGCCGCGCATGCAGCGATGCCGAGCGCGCGGCAGATGCCGCCAGCCATGCGACGCAAAAGATCAAGATTGCCCAGTACTATGAGGACCGTCTGGGCGAGCGCTATGCCGGAACCGTCTCGTGGGTTAGCAGCATGGGCCTTTTTGTGCGCTTGGACCTAACGCAGGTCGAAGGCTTGGTTTCGATCAAGAGTCTGGGCAACGAGTGGTTCGAGTTCGACGAGGACGCGCTCACGCTCACAGGTGCCGACACGGGCACCCGTTACGAGCTGGGGCAGCGCGTGATTATCGAGGTCTCGCGCGTCAATACCACGCGTGGGCACTTGGACTTTAAGCTTATCCATTAGCCAAATCCCGACTCATGGTGGGGGAGCGGAGGGCGGCCTTTCGGGACCGCCCTTCGCATTTGAATCGTGGCTACCTTGCCGTCTGCTCGGCCGCCCGCTTACCTGCTATTTGAGAGGTAAAACCTACCAAAATAAACCTGTCCCTTTTTGGCAGGTTTACAAGAAAGCGGGGATGAGATGGCGACGGTGTACGGTTATGCGCGGGTGAGTTCGCGCGATCAGAATCTTAATCGGCAGCTGGATGCGCTGGGCGCCTATGGCGTGGGCTCGGCGAATATTTATGCCGACCATGCGAGCGGCAAGGACTTCGATCGACCGCGTTATCGCGAGCTGCTGCACGTCCTGGGAGACGGGGACGTGCTGGTGGTGCTTTCTATCGACCGACTTGGCCGTAATTACTCCGAGATTCTTGAGGAATGGCGACGCATTACCAAGGAGCTCGGGGTTGCCATTGTGGTGTTGGATATGCCATTGCTTGACACGCGCGCCAGGGCCAGCGGCGCGCCGGATGTGACTAACACCCTGATTGCTGATATTGTGCTGCAGCTGCTGAGCTACGTGGCGCAGGTGGAGCCGCATGACACCATGGTGTTCATTGCAAAGCCCGTGAAGCTGAAATAATGGCAAACTATAAAACCTGCCGTACCTGCGGCGCACCGCTCCACGATGA
>USIL01000126.1:0-5077 GCA_900554655.1 uncultured Collinsella sp. | reverse complement strand
GGCGACCGCAACTTCGCCGAATTCACCATCTAACCTGCCAATAAGGGACAGGTTTATTTTGGCAGGTTTTATCTGGGCAAACGTTGAAGCAGTAATGCAGCAAGCCGTTGCCAGCCGCGTTGAGAGATTCGTTGTTGAAAGGAGGCCCCGTGAACGCCTTTGACCGATATGCTCCGTTTATCCAAGACTTCATCTACTCCCACGATTGGGAGAGTCTGCGCTCTATCCAGGTTGCAGCGGCAGACGCCATCTTTAACACGCAAGATAATGTGCTCCTGACGGCATCCACGGCTTCCGGCAAAACCGAGGCAGCCTTCTTTCCCATCCTGACCGAGTTTTGGGAGAACCCGCCCGCGAGCGTAGGCGCCCTCTACATCGGCCCCCTCAAAGCGCTCATCAATGATCAGTTCGTCCGTCTCAACGACCTCTGCGAAGAGGCCGATATCCCTGTCTGGCACTGGCATGGCGATGTCTCGCAGTCGCACAAGGCTAAGCTCATAAAAAAACCGAGCGGCATCTTGCAGATTACGCCCGAGTCACTCGAGGCGCTCTTAATCCATAAGCACATGGCGATCCCGCGCATGTTCTGCGACCTGCGCTACGTGGTCATCGACGAGGTCCATTCGCTCATGCGCGGCGACCGCGGCGGTCAGACGCTCTGCCTTATCGAGCGCCTCTCGCGCATGGCAGGCGTGCAGCCCCGCCGCATCGGCCTTTCGGCCACCATCGGTGACCCCGAGCGTACGGGTGCCTTCCTCTCGCAGGGAACAGGACGCGATTGCATCATCCCCCGCTTTGAAGAGCCGCGCCGCGTGTGGCGCATCTCCATGGAGCACTTCTACAACTCGGGCCCCCAGGCACAGCAACGGGGATTCATGGGCACAGGTCCTCAAGAGGCCGAAGTGCTTGCGTGCGAGCGCATCGAGGCGGCGGCATCCGCGGCACTGCCCGCCGGCGCCCAAGACATGCGTCACAGCGGACAGCTCACACAAGAGGAGCGCCGTCAACGTCGTGAGCGGGCACGGGGCAAGGCCACTCCCAAGGACCGCCAAACTTCCTCGGCCCCCGAGGGCGAAGTCGACATCCCGCGAGCGACCGAGCAGGCGCTTCTCAGCCCCACCGACACAGCACCAGACAACGCCGACCCCGGCATGGGCTATATCTTCGAACACACCCGCGGCCGCAAGTGCCTGGTCTTTGCCAACTCGCGCGAAGAGGCAGAGGCCGTATGCTCCATGCTGCGTTGCTACTGTGAGAGCCGGCACGAGCCCGACCGCTTTCTCATCCACCACGGCAATCTTTCGGCATCGCTGCGCGAGACGGCAGAAGAGCTCATGCGCGACGAGGAACAGGCACAAACGACCGTCACCACCTCTACGCTGGAGCTCGGTATCGATATCGGCCGTCTGGAGCGTGCGTTTCAGATCGACGCGCCGTTTACCGTCAGCTCTTTTTTGCAGCGAATGGGCCGCACGGGGCGCCGCGATCTTCCGCCCGAGATGTGGTTCGTCATGCGCGAGGAAGAGCCCGAGCCGCGCACGATGATGCCCGAGACCATCCCGTGGAAGCTCCTGCAAGGCATCGCGCTCGTACAACTCTATCGCGAGGAAAAGTGGGTCGAGCCGCCTGAGCTCGATCGACTCCCCTACAGTCTGCTCTATCACCAGACCATGTCGACGCTTGCCAGCACCGGAGAGCTCACGCCGGCCGAACTTGCCCAGCGCGTGCTCACGCTCAGCTATTTCCACCGTGTCTCGGCAGACGATTACCGTGTGCTGCTACGCCACCTCATTAAGATCGACCATATCCAGGTCACCGAAGGTGGCGGGCTCATCGTGGGTCTCGCGGGCGAGCGCATCATTAACAACTTTAAGTTCTACGCCGTATTCCAGGAAAACGAGGAGTTTACCGTCCGGAGCGAATCGGCCGAGCTGGGCACGATTGTTAATCCGCCCCCGCCCGGTGAGCGCATCGCCATCGCCGGACACTGCTGGATTGTCGAGGAAGTGGACTGGAAGCGCCACACTGTCTTTGCCACGCAGGTCAAGGGCCGGGTGCCGGCCTACTTTGGCGACTGCCCCGGCGACATCAATACACACGTACTCGAGCGCATGCACAAGGCGCTCAACGAGCACGCGACATATCCGTACCTCATGGGTAACGCACGGGCCCGCTTGGCGCAGGCTCGCCATACGGCCGAGATTTCGGGTGCGGGAACCAAGCCACTCATCAACCTGGGTGGCGACACCTGGGTACTCTTCCCCTGGCTGGGCAGTTACGCCTTTTTGGCACTCGAGCGCATGCTCAAGATTAAGTGTGCCGCGGAGCTGGGCCTTCGCGGACTCGACCCATCGCGCCCGTACTTTATGCAGTTTAAGATGAAGGCCGACGAGGAGACGTTCTTTGAGGTGCTCGCCGCCGAGGCCGAGAAGGACTTCAATCCCATCGAGCTCGTCTATCCCGGCGAGGTGCCTTATTTTGATCGCTACGACGAGTACGTTCCCGAGGAGCTCGTGCGCAAAGGCTTTGCCGAAGGCGTGCTCGACATCGAGGGCATAAAGCAGCGCGTCCTCAGCTGGCGCGACCACGCCTAAGACCAGTCTTTTTGGGACGGGGAGACCTATTTGTCGTGAAGAACGGTGCCGAGGAAGTCGGCGTCGAAGGGCACGGCTTCGGCAAAGGCGTAGTTGCCGTCGCTGGCGATGAGCAGGTAGTTTTCCTCGCCGCCGAACTCCGCATCGCCACATGGGACCACCCAGGCGTGGGCGAATACCTCGAGTGCCGTGGCAGCGCAATCGCGCAGGAACGTCACATCGCTCCCCTCGCTTGCGCTCACGATATTGGCAACGTAGACGCCACCGACATTTAGGCTGCCCCGCACCAAACGCAACGCTTCAACCGTCGCCAGCTCGCGTACGGGCTCGGCACCGCCAAAGCAATCGCTCACGACCACGTCGTAGCGACGATGGCCCACACTCGTCACACCCAGATACGAGCGAGCCTCAGCAGTAATCACCCGCAAGCGGTCGCCCACCGTGCGCTCCAGCTCGTCCAGATAGAACCAACGGCGCGCCAGGCGCGTAATCTCTCCGTCATACTCGATGACGTCCATGCGCAAGCCCTCGTGCGACATCAGGGCGAATTTAGGATAGGCAAACCCGCCGCCGCCCAGCATAAGCATACGGTCGATGCCGTGACCATAAGCGTCGCGCATCGCATCCTCGGACTCAAACACGTCGTCAAACGCACGATAGTACGCAAAGACGGGCTCGGCCCAACGCTCACCGACATAGCTCGCGCTTTGGTAGACGCCGCCTTGCACCAACACGCGAATCTCATCGCCGCCCTCATCGTGCACGCGTTTCACACGCGCCAACCCATTGCGGGTTCGCGCAACCTGCAGACAGGCAGCGCGAACAGCGACGGCGGCCGCACCAAGCGCCGCGGCTCCCAGAGCAACGCCGGCAACGACGCCGGCAGAAACACTTGGCTTGTTCATCTAGAGCTCCTTTTGCAGATAGAGTCCATGGTCGTAAAAACCCAAATGGCGATAGTACTCGCGTGTGCCAATCGCGCTGATCACGTTGATGCGCGCATAGCCCGCGTCCCGAGCAATATGGCACGCACGCTCTACGAGCAAACGCCCCAATCCATGGTGCTGGGCTGCCTGGCCTTGATCTCCAACGCGCGCCGCCATGCCATACACGTGCACCTCGCGAATCATCGCCTCGTCCGGTGTCGTCGGCAACTCATCCGCATGCGCGGCAACAAAAGCACGATCGGGCAGAGACAGACGCAAAAAGCCCGCGATCTTGCCCTGCGGCGTCACCCACTGCAAAAAGCGCTCGTGCGTCACCGGCGTCTCGTACGCCACTTCCTCGTCAAGGGTCAGCTCATGCAAGTCGGCGCCCGCCGTGCTAATCTCGCGATAGCGAATCTCACGCACTGTCGCGCCTTCCCCACGAGCCGACAAGCGGTTTTCAACGAGCTGACGCAGGTTGGGCTTCTTGTTGCCCACCATGATGTCGTCGGAGCTAAAGTCGCGGATCATGCGACTGATGCGGCAGAACGCCGGCGTCACCACGATGTCGTCGGCCAACACATCGAGCAGCTCTTCCTCGGTATAGGGACGCCACTCGCCGCGCTCATAGCAGCCCACCAGACGCGAGCCCTCGATGAGCGCGCACGGGTAGACCTTGACCTCGTCGGGCATAAAGGCCCCTTCGGTCATAAAGCGCTCGTAGTCGCGCTTGTCCCCCTCGGGTGTGGCGCCCAATAAGTTGAGCATAAAATGCGCATGGATCTTAAAGCCAAAGAGGCGCGCAAGCGAAAACGCCTGCTCGATCTGAGCCACCGAAATGCGACGCTCGTTGATATCGAGCAAATGCTGGTCGAGGCTCTGGATGCCCATCTGAATCTTGGTGCAGCCCAGACGACGAATGAGCGTGAGCGCCTGTGGCGTCACGGCATCGGGGCGGGTCTCGATAACGAGCCCCACCACGCGATGCTTCGCCGTCTCGTTGATGCGCTGCTGACGCTCAAGCTCCTCCATCGTTTCCGTCTGCCACTCGGCAGCCTCGCCCCATGGCGTACCGGGGCCGTACAGACGACGCACTGCGCGGTTATAGCCACCAACGACAGCATCCACACGCCCCTGCTCGTCGGCAACGCCGCTCGCAAGCTCGGCCTCGTCGGTCGCAATGCCGGCAGCCCGATAGCGCTCGCGGCGCTCTGTTACCACCGGCGGCAGGGCATCGGCGGGAGCGTCATCGAGCAGGCGCCCTGCCTCGGCACGGCTGATGCCCGGACGCGCCAACATGGGGTTTGCCGCCACACCGGCGACGGCATCGTCATTGAGCGCACGGAAAAGCTCCGACATAAACCACGTCTGATACCCTTGCGGATAGTCGCTCCAGGTACCGCCGAGCACAATGAGCTCTATCTTGTCGGTCGCATGTCCCATCTGCGAAAGCGCGGTCAGACGAGCGCTCACCTGCAGATACGGGTCGAAGCAGTTTTGCTCCGCACGGGCGCACGCCGGCTCGGCGTGCAGATAGCTTTTGGGCATGCGCAGATC
>USIL01000125.1:0-5097 GCA_900554655.1 uncultured Collinsella sp. | reverse complement strand
TCCTGCATATATCGAGAAAGTCGATCCTGCCGTATCGCTCGAGGACAACATCAAACGTCTTTTTCTTACTCCTACGGGCTATCTCTTTGAGGAGCCGAGTAACCTGCTGTTGCAAGAGTTCCGCAATCCCGAGCAATATGATGCGATCGTGCAAGCAATTGCTCAGGGGCGCTCGAAGATCTCGGAGATTGCGAGCTCTACGGGAATCGCTGTGAGCAACGTAAAGAGCTATGTGGATAAGCTGGCGTCGCTTGGGATTGTCGAGCGCGAGCTGCCCCTAAACGAGACGAGCAATAAGCGAGCCGTGTATCTGCTGAGCGACCAGATGTTTAGGTTCTGGTACAAGTTTGTTCCGCAGAACATCGGGCTGATTCAAAACGATATGGCCGAGATGGCGTATAAGCGTATTGAGCCGTACGTATCGGATTACATGGGTACGGTCTTTGAGCTTATATGCAGACAATACGTGTACGAACTCGCGCGCGCGGGCCGGCTCGACGTGGTTCCGGCGAGCGTCGGGCGCTGGTGGGGGACGGATAATCGCACGCATACGCAGGAAGAAATCGACTTAATTGTTGACGATGGCGAGGGCACTGCTCTGTTTGCGGAGTGCAAATGGCGCAATGAACCGGTGGGCGAGGATGTTCTGGAAAAGCTCGTGTACCGAAGCGAGCTCTTTAGACGGCAGCATAAAAGCTACGTGATCTTCTCGAAGCGTGGCTTTACGCAAGGATGTCAGGAAGCTGCGGCGAGCAGGGGAGATGGCAAGCTGATTTCGTTTGCCGAGATGTGCGAGCGGAGATAACCAAGCGCGCTCTGATGTGATGCTCGGAATGGGACGCGCTTTCCCTTTGGCGGAAAGCGCGTCCCAGATTTCGGCCTCAGAGTGGGACGCATTTTCCGGTAGAGGCCTGGAGCGGAAAGCACGTCCCAGAATCCGGGCAATTCGCTGGTCCGGTGGTTGAGCAAGCGCCGCGCCAAGGATGCCGAGCGTAAAACCTACAATGAAAACGGCGTAAAAACTGCATTGAGAATGGCGTAATTTCGCAGGATGACGTCGCCCGCTGGTGCTGCAGGAGCGGTGACCTGCAAACCTTGGGTTTTCGGACGAGCTTGCGCGAGAGAGCAGGCCAGTATGTGCGCTCGAAGGCCCGCGTTCGCGTGCGCCCCAAGCGCTACTTCTGTGACCCGTCACTTGCGGCGGCGTTGCTGGGGGCTACCCCTGAGCGGCTGCTTGGCGATATGCAAACGCTGGGGATGCTCTTTGAGAATCTCATCCTGCGCGACGTGCGCGTGTTCCTTTCCACCTACGGCGGTGTCGACAACAGTGTTCATTATTTCCGAGATGAGAAGGGCCTTGAGGTCGATCTGATCGTTGAGCACGACGGGCGTTGGGGAGGCGGCGGCGTCGACAGTTCGATAACGCCACCGCTCTGTTTCTAAATCATTGCAATCCCGCGCACGGCACTCAGCAGCTCGTACTCCCTTTGACTCCACTGGCGCAGCTCGGCAGCCTCGACGGCGTCGTGGCACAGATCCAAAAACACCTCGGCGCCCTCGCAGAAGCACTCGCGGGCAAAGGCGCCGGATCCGTCCGCAACGCACACGCTGTCGGCGAGGAGCATCCATCTGGACGGCTCACGAGGGTCATCTCCGAGCAGCTTGATCTGCAGAACATGTGGGCCGACAGCGGCACATGGCCCTTCTTCCAACGCCTGCACCGTAAAGCGCATCTGGAGGGACAGAGTATAAAATCCGGAAAAGTGTCGAAATAGGCACCTTAAAACTTCGGAAAAGTGTCAAATTCGATAGGCAAATTATCCGGAAAAGTGTAGCTGGATGCCAAAACAGCACTTAGAAGCCGGTGCTGGATGCGGGATCCTGTGGTCGCCTTCAGCCCTCGCTACTCGTCGTCCTCGTCGTTGGGGTCGCCCTTGAGGGTGTTGATGTCCAGGTACTGGTTATCGTCCTCTTTTTGCTGGGTTTCCGACTCCGCTTGGGTGGGGCCGCGGAACAGCTGGAATCCCTCAAACGCAATGACACCGAGCAGGGCAATGACAATGGCGATAAAGGCAACCTTGACTGCCTGCGGAAATTCCGAGAAACGCAGCGCCTTTTCCTTGGCGTAATAATCGGCGAAGCGCTCTTCGCCCGTGCTTTTGGTATACGCCGGCGCGGACGCGGCCTCCGGGTCATATTCCGGTGCAGGCGTGGCAGCGTACGGATCGTTGAGATAATCGCTCGATGCGGTGCCATAACCCTCGGTCTCGATGCGACCATTGCCAGCATAGTCATCGGAATAATCGGAATATGCTGCACCGCCCTCATAGTCCACGGCGCTCGTGTTGGTGGCAAAAAGCGGGTTAACTGGAACGTCGAGCGCCGGCATGCCGGTAGAGGTCTCATCCAGATCGGCTGTGGCCCAGGAATCGTAGGCAACCTGATGGGCAACGGGCTCGTCGAGCCTTGCGATCGGAGGCTTGCGTGCCGCAGGAACAGGCAACTGCTGGGCGCTGTACATAACGGTGCTGTCGGCCGATTTGCCCTGCGTCGCTGCAGCGAGAAATGCCGCGGTCTCGGACGGGTCGCTTGCGGGGCGGGGAGCGGTCGTGGGCGCCGAAGTGGGTGCGGGCGTAGGCGCGGGCGTCGAAACAGCCAACTGCGCAGGAGTCGGCGCAGATGCGGTCTTAGGCGCAAGTGCGGGATTGGGGTTTGACGGGCGAGTCCCGCCGCCCATGAGTTCGTCGGCGGTCCACGGGCGATCATTCATCACGTCGTCAAGGCTCAGCGAAAACAGGTCGTCTTCACTCTCATCGAACATGCGGTGCACATGTCCACCAATTGCCGGAATCAATCCGCGACCGGTGCATGATGCCTTGCTCAACGCCATTCTGTTCCATCCTTTCGAAATATTAATGACATCGATTATATGGAACTTCCCAAGCGGCTCGGTCTTGGATTCGTGCTTTCCAGAACTCGCGCCCAAAAGGGGAGGGTCAATCCGGGCGAGTGCCTACTTGTCGCCGGCCGCCGCCTTGGCCTCATTGAGGTAGCTATAGAAGCTGTATTTGGAGATGCCAAAGAACTCGCAGGCGCGCTCGCTCGACTTGGAAATGAGGAAGGCGCCGCGACGGTCGAGGTAGCCAATGGCACGAATGCGCTCGTCTTTGGTCATGAGTGCCGCGGGCTTGCCCACAAACTGCTCGCACTCGTGCAGCAGGTCCTCGAGCAGGTCGCCGATGTTCTTGGTAATGGGCTCGGGCTCGGTATAGCCCGTGCCGCCGGTGCCGGTAAAGGCGTCGAGCGAACGCTCAAAAGCCTTCATAAGCGTAATGTCAAAGTTGATGCCCAAAATGCCGACGGGTTTGCCCTCATCGTTGCGGATAAAGATCGTCGAGGACTTGAGCAGCTTACCGTCGGTGGTTTTAGTGAGGTACGGCTCGCGGTCGTGTACATCGGTGGCGCCCTCGTGCATGGACTCAAACACAATATGGCTGGGGCCGTCACCCAGTTTGCGCCCGCTGACGTGGCCGTTTTCGATCACTACGATGGAGTGGTCCACGTCCTCGGTCTCCAGATCGTGGACGACGACTTCGCAGTTGGGGCCAAATTGGAGCGCCAGGCCGTGTGCGAGGCGCTTGTAAAACTCAATCTGTGCGGGGGTCATGGGTGCCTTCCTAAAAATTAGTTTGGGCTCACTGTGCCATAAACCACACCTGTTCGCAAATAACGAAAGCGTCGCTGCGTTATGTGACCGTTCGGCGGCGAAAAAGTACCGATTACGGCAACAAACAATTCGTTAGGTATGCCAATCAAAAAGTGTGATAGAACATTACTAACAAACTTTTTGTTTGGCATCCACATAAAAGTTCAGCCGTGTGAATGGGATCGGGCTGAAACGCGTATGCGGGGGCCGGCAAGAGAGAACCTAAGGAGTTCACCGTATGGCCGATAAGATCCAGTGGGCGGGCAACACGATGCCCAAGAGCGATGACAAGCACTTGGGAATCATGAGTCTCGACCACGTGAAGAAGGCCCGCGCCTTCCACCAGTCGTTCCCCCAGTACACCGTCACTCCGCTTGCCCGCCTGGACGGCCAGGCCGCGCGTCTGGGCCTGTCCAACCTGTGCGTTAAGGACGAGAGCTATCGCTTTGGCCTCAACGCCTTTAAGGTCCTGGGCGGCTCGTTTGCCATGGCCAACTACATTGCCGACGAGACCGGCAAGGACGTTGCCGAGTGCACCTTCGATTACCTGACTTCCGATCAGCTTGCCAAGGACTTTGGCCAGGCTACCTTCTTTACCGCCACCGACGGCAACCATGGCCGCGGCGTGGCATGGGCTGCCAACAAGCTGGGCCAGAAGGCTGTCGTGCACATGCCCAAGGGTTCCACCAAGCCCCGCTTCGATAACATCGCCGCCGAGGGCGCCACGGTGACCATCGAAGAGGTCAACTACGACGAGTGCGTGCGCATGGCGGCCGCCGAGGCCGACGCCTGCGAGCGCGGCGTTATCGTTCAGGACACCGCCTGGGAGGGCTACGAGAAGATCCCGTCTTGGATCATGGAGGGCTACGGCACCATGGCTTCCGAGGCTGCCGAGCAGCTGCGCGAGATGGCCATCAACCGCCCGACGCACGTCTTTGTCCAGGCTGGCGTGGGCTCGCTGGCCGGCGCCGTGGTGGGCTACTTCACCAACCTGTATCCCGATAACCCGCCCACCTTCGTCGTGGTCGAGTGCGCTCCGGCCGCCTGCCTGTACAAGGGCGCTGCCGCCGGCGACGGCGACCCGCGCATCGTGGACGGCGACATGCCCTCCATCATGGCCGGCCTGTGCTGCGGCGAACCCAACATCCTGGGCTGGGATATCCTGCGCAACCACACCACCGCCTTCGTGTCCTGCCCCGACTGGGTCACCGCTCGCGGCATGCGCACCCTGGGCGCTCCCGAGAAGGGCGACCCGCGCGTTATCTCCGGCGAGTCCGGCGCCGTGACCACCGGTCTGGTCGAGACCCTTATGCTCGATCCCGAGTACGCCGAGCTCAAGGAGCTCATCGGCCTGGACAAGACGAGCTCCGTGCTCTGATTCTCCACGGAAG
>USIL01000124.1:0-5109 GCA_900554655.1 uncultured Collinsella sp. | reverse complement strand
GCATTACTTCGCACTAAAGCGAGAAGTACTCGCTCTCGGCAGATAGGTTCGGCCCCAACCACGGATCACCGTTGAGGAAGAACTCCGGCGAGCGCTGCATGAACAGTGCCTGCTCTCGCTTCCAGCGGCGCAGCTTTTCCTCGTTGGCCTCTTCCCTGCCGCGCGAGGTAAACTCGTAGTGGTACAGCTCGGCATAGGGCGTAAAGATGGTACGGTAGCCCGCCTCCCGCACACGGAGGCAAAAGTCCGCGTCGTTAAACGGCGAACTCCTCGTTGTAGCCTCCGACCTGCTCAAACACGTCGCGACGAACCATCTGGCAGGCGCCCGTTACGGCGCTAAAGTTGCCGGGACGTACAGCACGGGCAAGGTATCCCTCGCGCTTTGCCGAGAAGTCCTGGTTGGCATGGGCAAGTGCGCCGCGCACGCCAACCAAAATGCCGGCATGCTGCACCAGATGATCGGCAAAATAGAGTTTGGCGCCCACCACGCCCGCATCGGGACGCATCAGATAGCCCATCATCTCTTCAATAAAGCCGGGGCTTATGACCTCGGTATCGTTGTTCAACAGCAGCAGATAGTCGCCCTTGGCATGCTCAACGCCAAAGTTGATGATCTGGGAGTAATTGAACTCGCCCGGCCACCACTCAACGCGCGCCGTGCCCTTGCCACCAGATGCAGCCGCTATGCGCTCCAGAAGGGTTTCGTAATACGCAAACGTCTCCGGGTCTTCGCTGTTGTTCTCCACCAAGACGATCTCGTAGTTGGCATACGTGGCCTTCTGGGCGATCGACATCACGCAGGCGTCGAGCGTCTCGACGTGATCCTTGGTGGGAATCACAATGCTCACCAGCGGCGCAGGCTTTGGCAGCGCATAGCGCATACGGTAGACAAACGGCGTCTCGGTCTCCTCGACCGTTCCGCAAATGCCCAGCGCGTTAAAGTGGCGCTGCAGCGCAAGGCGCCCGGCTTCAATAGCATACGGCTTACTATCGGCAGAACCGTCGGCGGTCGATCCCGGATGAACGCGCCAGTGATACAGCACATGCGCAACGTGCTCAAAGCGCGCGCCGGCTACAAGGCAGCGAAGCGTCAAGTCGTAGTCCTGGGCGCCCGCAACGTCTTCTGGGGACATGCCAATGCGATCAATAAGCGCCTTCTGCACCATCAGGAAATGCGTCACGCAGTTATGGCTATAGAGCAGGTCGACGTTGAGTACGGTCTTAAAGACCGGCTGGCCCCACTCCCCAGTTTTCTGGAACATGTCCTCATCGCAGAACAGGACCTGGGGACGCTCGCCCTCGGCCGCCTTATTCAGTGCGGAAACATACTGGAATAACGCGTCCGGTTCCAGAATGTCGTCATGGTCCAAGAACGCGACGTAGTCGCCCATCGCTTGCTCAATACCTGCGTTGGTGTTGACCACAATGCCGCCGTTGCCGGGCAGCCCAATGCGACGAACGCGCTCGTCGTTGGCACTTGCCGCAAGATTGGCCACCGCATCCCATTCGGGCGAGGCGTCCATGAACAGCAATTCCCAGTTGTCATAGCTCTGGGCTATCACCGAGTCCAGCAGCTCGCGCAGGTAAACCCGATCAGTCTTGTAACACGGCACCACAATGCTCACGAGCGGCCTATAGGCAAAGGCCGCCGAAGCGACACGTTGGCACGCCAAATCGCCCGGCTTTGCGCGATGTTGCTCAAACCAACGTCGATAAGCTGCGTCATCAGCGCGTGCATCCTTCATGCGGTTCCAGCTGTCGTCGACCATGCCGTTGTACAGGCGACCATCCATGGCGCAAAACCCGCTCTGGATCTGCTCTGTGGAATCGCTCACAATCGCGACAAAATCTCGTATATCTTGAGGCATCTCAACGCTCAGATACGTTTTATTGACGCGGCATCCGTTCTGCTGCGGCACATCGACCTGCGATTCAAACACATGCACGGTAGCATCGATGGCATTCATATGCGTATCGAAGATCTGAAGCTCAGGCACGCACTGGGAGTCTCCCGCCCAGGTAACCTCATAGCGCCACACCGCGCCGGCGTCTGCCGGCAAATAGCGAATGGCATCGATCTCGTAGCGACCGCAGTGTTCACCACGCTGCGCATCGCGGATAAGTGCGCACAGCGCAGGCTTTGCTTTGTAGTTAATCTTGGATTCCAGCTTGGCCACGCGGCTATCGAGGCGAATGGAGCCCAACCTTTGGCCACCGGATGCAAAAACGACATCCATCGACGAGCCATCCAAAAACGGAAGCACCAAGACGGCGAGCTCGCGCTCGTAATCGGAAACGGAAGGGCAAAGCGCCAGCACGCGGCCGTGATCGACCGGGAGCACCAGCGACGGCACACAAGAGCCGCTCGTCGTCGCATGGGCAAACGCTTGAGAACCCTCCCGCTCAATAAGCGCGGCGACATCCTGACCGGCAAAACGAAGCAGCACAAAAAGACGGCCCTGGCTGCGGCAAAGTGCCAAACGCTTGATACTCATCTACACTTCTCGCTTTCCCAGGGCGTTCGCTGCCATGCGTTTGCAGGCGCCCAAGCGCCCAAACCTCAAGACGTCGTAATCGAACATGAGCTTTTTGCACTCACGGGCATTGGGGGTCTTGCTGGTAAGCGCTGCACGCACCATAGCAGCAACAGAAGGAGCGCATTGTGCGAGCGCAGCATCGCTGCCAACAGCGAAGCCATCAAGCGCCGTGGCAACGGCAGCAAACACCTTGCCGCAGTCCGAACCAAGCAACCTGAGCGCGTCATACAGCACCAGATCACACAGGAAGTACGCAAGGTCATCGGCATGTTGTGCATCGAGACCGTCACGCTGCCAGTCAGCAAGCACCGCAGAGTAAATCTTCACGTGCTCCAGCAGACGTGTCTCGTCGTCGTAGCGCATGGTGTCCATGAGCGAACCCTTGCGCGCCACGCGGTAGTCATACAGCTTGTTCGAGATAAGCGCGGTCTTATGCGAACGACCGTACACGGCAAAATCGAAGACCTGGTCCTCGCCATACTTAACGGTTTCGTCGAACACGATCCCGTTGCCCAGCAAAAACTCACGCTTGCAGGCGGTGCGCCATGCAAAGGGGCGAGATGCTTCCTTAAACAGCAGGTCAGAGCTATAGCCTTCAAACGATACATCGCGCGGGCTCAGCACATAGTTAAGCCACGGATACCCCGCCTCCAGCGGATACGGATTCGCGCCAAAGGTCAAAACGTCGCAATCCTCACGCTCAAAAGCATCGACGATTACACGACACGCATCGGGCGTAAAGCGGTCGTCGGAATCCAAGAACGCGACGATAGGAGCCGAGGACGCGGTAATACCCGCATTGCGGGCGCTCGACAAACCACCGTTGGGCTTATCGACCAGCGTAAAGCGCGCGTCCTTTTCGCAATAGGCAACCGCAATATCGCGCGAGCCGTCCGGCGAGCCATCGTTGACCAGCACGCCTTCCCAATCGGGCATGTCCTGCGCAAGCAGAGAGTCCAGGCACCAGGCCAGGCACTCCTCCACTTTATAGATGGGAACGACAACGGAAATCTTGGGGGTAGCCATAGTCACTCGCTCCTACTGTGCGGCCGGAACGTCATCGGGGTGCGGGTTGTCGCCGTAGGTGCGCTGATACGTCAGCACGCGCCAGACCAGCGACAGGCCGCCAATCTTAAAGTAATGCTTAAACGTATTGAGCTTGCCCGGCTTCTTAAAGTCAAAGCGCGAATCGATATAGGCGCGGGGCGACTTGACCATCAGGCGCAAGTCGGTCTCGCCACGCGGATCAAACAGCGACAGGTCAAAGCGACCGGCATCCCAATCGGCCTTGAGCTCGGACGAGGCTTTCTTCCAAAACTGCTCACGCAGCTCATCGACCAGACGCTCATCATTCCAACGGTACGTATCGACCTTCATGCGCATTAAAATGCCCTGGAGCTGAGCCTTGAGCTCGGGACGCTCGTCCAAAAAGCGCTGCATCTCGGCATACTCGTCGCACACGCAAAACACCTTGTTGGGCGAATTAACGGAGCTCTTCTCGTTATCCTGGCGATAGCACAAAATGGGGTCCGCAATAAACGCGGCACGCTCGGCGCAAGCCCAAACCTTAAAGTTAAAGCCTGCGTCCTGATACGAGGCACCCGGCGTGGGAAGGAACCGAATCTGATTGTCGTTGAGGAACTCGCGCCGATAGATAGCCGACCAAATGGAAGGTTTGCGGTAGAAGATGCCCGGGCGATCGACGGGGCGATACGCGGCGCCCGTCATATGCTCGTCGATAATTCCAAACAGCTCACGGCGCTCGCTGGGCGTGGACCAATACAGGTAAAAGTCGCCCTTAACGACATCGGCATGCTCAGCATCGGCCTTGGCGACCAGCTTTTGGAGCGAATCCTCAAACATAAAGTCGTCGGACTCAAGGATGCCCACGTACTCGCCGCGCGCCATCTCCAGGCCGCGGTTCATCGAGTCGCCGTAGCCGCTGTTGGCCTTGTCGATCATCTTTACACGGGGGTCGCGCTCCATGTACTCGCGGATGATATCCGGCGAACTATCGGTAGAACCGTCGTTGATGCAGATGATCTCGATGTCCTTGAGCGTCTGCGCCACAGCGGAATCGAGGCACTCGCGCAGGTAGCGCTCAACATTGCAGATGGGAACAAGCAGCGAAACTTTAGGGGTATCAGAGTTCTGCAAGAGAACCTCCTGTTGAATAGCGTGTAACAGGGTTATTTTAGCAGCCGAGTTGCGGCGGGCGGCAGCGCTTGGAATTAGATAAAGCGCTCCAGGCAGGCTTTGAGACCGCGAGTCGAAAGATAGAACAGCGTGGCATCTGCCATCGAAACGCTCGAGATCGCTGCAACGAGCTTGTGGGCAACACGGCAAACGGCGCCCTTGGCAGGCATATCTGCCCAGTCCGTTCCCAAAAACGTCGCGAGGTCCATGTTGACGTGAGCCGCCACGCGATGGAAGTCATCGGCATCCAAGCGCGCCAGGTCGAACACAATTAGGTCCAAAAACCAAGTTATCAGCTCGCCGGGGCACAGGTCCAAAAGACTGTAGGCCGCCCAGTCCTCCAAGACCTCCTCGAGCATCCTCATGTGGGCGTCAA
>USIL01000123.1:0-5111 GCA_900554655.1 uncultured Collinsella sp. | reverse complement strand
CCGTCCCCAAATACCTATAAATATGCAGGCCAGCGATGTGTTAACGATGTGCCAGCGGGTGCGCCGCCAGATAGACCTCGGTCAGTTGCGTACGATCGACATGCGTGTAGATCTGCGTGGTCGATATATCGGCATGCCCCAAGATCTCCTGTAGCACACGGAGGTCTGCGCCGCCCGCAAGCATATGGGTGGCAAAGGAGTGACGCAGCGTATGGGGATGGAGCCCCACCAGTCCCACCTGGCGCCCGTAGCGCTCACAGATGGCATGGATGCCCTGGCGCGACAGACGGCGGCCGTTCTTATTTAAAAAGACCGCCGAGGTCTCGGTTCCGCGGGCATGGACCGCCAAGCGAGAACGCCCCTCAGTTACATAGAGCGTCAGAGCTCGCGCCGCGCTTCCCACCAGCGGTGACAGGCGTTCCTTTGAGCCCTTACCGCGAACGAGCACAAAGCCATCGTCGATATGGATATCGCCCACATCGAGCCCCACCAACTCGCTCACACGTAAGCCGCATCCGTAGAGCACTTCCAAGATGGCATGGTCGCGCAAGCCCATCTCGCCCTCGGGGAAGTCTTGATCGAGCAGCGCCGAGACATCCTCCACCGATAGATACTCCGGCAAACGCTCAGCCTTTTTAGGCAGGCGCAACGCCGCCGTTGGATTTTGGGCCACAGCCCCATCGCGCACCAAAAAGGCATGCAGGCCCTTCACGGCCGCAAGCGCACGCTCCACCGAGGCATCGGAATAGCCCCCATCGCGACGGTCGGCGACAAAGCCCTCCACGACCTGACGGGTCACCTCTTCAAAAGACACAATACCCGCCCGCTCCAGATAGGCGCAGTACGTCGTCAGGTCACGACGATAGGCCGCAATCGTGTTGCGCGCCAAACCCCGCTCGACCGCGAGGTAATCGAGATACCCCCCCGCCGCCACGGCGAGCGACGAGGGAGTAGCTTCGGTATGTTCCTTATTCGCCGGCACCCTTAGTCCGTAGCGAGGTTCATGGGCGTCACCTGCAGACGGTCGACACCCTCGTGCTGGCCGATCGAAGCGCGTACGAACTCGCGGAACAGCGGCTGCGGGTTGGTCGGGCGGCTCTTGAACTCGGGATGAGCCTGGGTTGCCACATACCACGGATGCACGTCGCGCGGCAGCTCGACCATCTCGACCAGGCGCTCGTCAGGCGAAAGACCCGAGATAACCAGGCCGGCGTCCTCGAGCTGGTCACGGAAGGCGTTGTTGAACTCAAAACGGTGACGGTGACGCTCGTAGACGAGCTCCTCGCCGTATGCCTCGCGCGCGAGGGTATCGGCGGCGAGCTTGCACGGATAGGCGCCCAGGCGCATGGTGCCGCCCTTCTCGGTCACGTCCTCCTGCGAGCTCATCAGGTCGATGACACTATACGGGCCGTCCGGATCGAACTCGGAAGAGCTGGCGCCGGCAAGGCCGACCACGTTGCGGGCGAACTCGCACACGGCTACCTGCATACCCAGGCAAATGCCCAGATACGGAATCTTGTGCTCACGGGCAAACTCGGCCGCGAGGATCTTGCCCTCCAGGGCGCGCTTGCCAAAGCCGCCAGGGACCAAGATGCCCGAGGCGTCACCCAGGACCTCGGAGACGTTCTGCTCGTCGAGGCTCTCGCCATCGACCAGCTGCACGTCAACGTGGCGATCGTAGAACACGCCCGCGTGGTGCAGGGCCTCGATAACCGACAGGTAGGCATCGGGCAGCTGCGTATACTTGCCCACGACGGCGATCTTCACCTTGTCGGCGTGCTGGTTGGCATGGTTCTGCTTGCGCAGGAACTCGTTCCACTGACTCATGTCGCGCTCACGCGGGTCCAGACCCAGACGCTCGCAAATGCGCAGGTCAAAGTCCTGCTCGGCGAGCAGCTGCGGAACATCGTAGATGCTCGCGCAGTCCTCGTTGGTAAAGACGCAATCGGTGTCGACGTCGCAGAAGCTTGCGATCTTGCCGCGGATGGCATCGTCGATATGGTGATCGGAGCGCAGAACGATAATATCGGGCTGGATACCAAAGCTGCGGAGCTCCTTGACGGAATGCTGCGTGGGCTTGGTCTTGACCTCGTGGGCGGCGGCGATATAGGGAACGAGCGACACGTGGATGTAGCAGACGTTCTCGGGGCCGGCCTCCTTGCGATACTGGCGGATGGCCTCGACAAACGGCTGCGACTCGATGTCACCGATAGTGCCGCCCAACTCAGTGATGACCACGTCGGAGCCGGTCTGTTCCTCAATACGACGGAACTTATCCTTAATGGCGTTCGTGACGTGCGGGATCACCTGCACGGTGCCGCCCAAAAAGTCACCGCGACGTTCGCGGGCGATCAGGCTCTTATAGATGGCACCAGTCGTAAAGTTGGAATCGCGGGTCAGGTTCTCATCAATAAAGCGCTCGTAATGACCCAGGTCCAGGTCGGACTCGTAACCATCCTCGGTAACGAAGACCTCACCATGCTGGAAGGGGCTCATGGTACCGGGGTCGACGTTCAGATACGGGTCGGCCTTCTGCATCGTTACTTTGTAGCCACGCGACTTGAGCAGACGGCCCAGCGAGGCCGCGGTGATACCCTTGCCCAGGGACGAAACCACGCCACCGGTTACGAACACATGCTTGGTCATATTGAGTTACCTGCGCTTCCCGTAGAAGTTGTTTATCCACATCTTACGGGTCTTCATTGTAATACTCGCGCCGCGGACCGTTCGCAATTTTTCTCGCGTGCGATTGCATTTCTCAATCTTGAAACAAAACGCCGCCCGGTTTCCCAGGCGGCGTCGCTGTGGCAAGGGTTACATGCTGCTATCGATCAGAAACCTCGTCCTCAAGCATTTCTTGAACGAGCATGCCGGTACGGACGCCCTCAAGATACCACTCGCCACGTTCGGTGAGGCAAATGCCATTTGCAAGCTGACCGCCGTCGTCGCTATAACGCGAGACGACATCAATCATGCCTTCGGAATCCAAGCGATCGATTGCGGCGCGGACACGATACGGCGAAACCCCCACGCGCTCGGCAAGCGTTTTGCGCGAGAAACCATACGGCCCGCCATTGTCTTCGGTTTGCTGGTCGATCTCCATCAACACCAGCACCTCGACACGCTTCATATCGTTGACACTCGCACGACCCTTGCCCGCCATAGCAGCCTCCTCAAACCGAGCACGAGCATCTAACGCGCCGTGCGCGACCGACACACCTCACGATGGCAGGTAATATCCATCATGCGGCATCCCGCTAAGGATGAAACAGTTACGGTTATTGTATACCGCTCAAATTGTTTCTAGGCAGGTAAACAGCTATTTTTCGCCGAAATAGGCGCTTTATTGATCAAAAAGCCGTACCGGGCGCTAACCCGATACGGCCAAAATGCAATGCAATTACCGCGGTGCTTCAAACTTAGCGATGGAAGAAACCGCGGCGCTCAAACTTGGGCTCGCAGCACACGTTGATACCCAGTTTGCGCAGTACCGTCTCGTCCGTCGGCGAGATAATCACGCTAAAGAAGGCATCGCAACCGCGCAGCTGCTCCAGGCCCGAAAGGACGCGAGCGGCCGTCTCACTCGTGGCCGAGGTGATCGACAGCGCCATAAGCGTCTCGTCGGTGTGGAGGCGCGGGTTTTTGCTGCCCAGGAAATGCGTCTTGAGCTTGCTGATGGGCTCGATCGCCTCATCGCTGATAACCTCGAGCTCAAGGTCGACGCCCGAGACGTGCTTGAGGGCGTTCATAATGAGCGAACTTGCGGCGCCCAGGCGCGTGGAGGTCTTACCGGTCACCACGGAGCCATCGGGCATGACCATGGCACCCACGGGACCACCCGTCAGTTGCTCCCTGGTGAGGGCCGCCGAGCGCGCCGGTGAGTAGTTCTTATCGATGCCGGCTTTCTTCATAATAATCTTGAGACGGTCGACTTGCTCATCGCCCACGCCGGTACGGCGCACATTTTCGACCGCGGTAAAGTAGCGGCGGACAATCTCCATCTTGGAAGCGTCGCGGCAGGCATCGTCATCGGTGATGGCAAAGCCGACCATATTGACGCCCATGTCCGTAGGGCTCTGGTAGGGGCTCTTGCCCAGGATCTTTTCCATCAGGGCACGGACTACCGGGAAGGCCTCGACGTCGCGGTTGTAGTTGACCGTGGTCTTGTTGTAGGCCTCAAGGTGGAACGAATCGATGATATTGGCGTCGTCGAGGTCAGCCGTGGCGGCCTCGTAGGCAATATTGACCGGATGCGTCAGAGGAAGATTCCAGACCGGGAAGGTCTCGAACTTGGCATAGCCGGCGGCCGTGCCATGCTTGTGCTCGTGATAGAGCTGCGAGAGGCAGGTGGCAAGCTTGCCCGAGCCAGGACCGGGGGCAGTGACCACGACGAGCGGTCGGGTGGTCTCGACAAACTCGTTCTTGCCGTAGCCATCGTCGGACACGATCAGATCGACATCGTGCGGATACCCCTCGATGGGATAGTGCAGCTTGGCGGGAATACCGAGCGCGTTCAGGCGGTTGCGGAACACATCGGCAGCAGGCTGGCCGGCGTACTGGGTGATGACCACAGCCGCGACGGCAAAGCCGTTGCCGCGGAACAGGTCAACCAGGCGCAGCACATCCTCGTCATAGGTAATGCCAAGGTCACCACGAGCCTTGTTTTTCTCGATGTGGTTCGCGTTGATCGCGATGATAACCTCGACATCGTCGGCGATGCTCTTGAGCATGCGGAACTTGCTGTCCGGTTCAAAACCCGGCAGCACGCGGCTCGCATGATAGTCATCGAACAGCTTGCCGCCAAACTCCAAATAGAGCTTGCCACCAAACTGTGAGATGCGCTCCTTAATGTGAGCAGCCTGCAGCTCGATATACTTCGCGTTGTCGAAACCCTGGCGCATATATGGCTCCCGTCCCGTTTCCATTTAATGTTCTAGGCGATTATAACGGAGCCCGCCCTCCCCGATACCCAAACCATCAACAGGCACCAACCAAACACGCCCACCGCAACCACCGGGGACCCAGGATGGCTAATTTGAGGCGGGGAACAAGTCGCTCAGCACCAACGATGGCAGCGCCGCAGGTTGAGCATAAGCCAGCGAAAGCCCGCC
>USIL01000122.1:0-5347 GCA_900554655.1 uncultured Collinsella sp. | reverse complement strand
TCGTGACGGTGCGCATGGCGAACTACAAGATCTCGGTCTTGGGCGAGGTGGCCCGCATCGACGGCATGCTCGATATGGTGCTTGCCGAGATGCGCGCGACCAAGGCCGCGGGGGAGGGCAGCGTGCCCATCGTCATTACCGGCGACGATGCCGAGGCGCTTGCGGCCCTTGTCGGCCATAGCCTGACGGTCGACGATGCACTGACGTTGCGGGGTCTCGCCGAGCTGTACCGCATCAACCAAAAGCCCCGCCGTGTGTAAAAGTGAGGGCGCCGGCGGGACAAACGCCTCCACCTTTCACCTGCTACAATGGGTCAAACTATTGCGATTACGGAGGTGTCTGCCATGTCGGACGATCTTCATCAAACTTCGTCAGGCAAGCGCCTGGACGTTATTAGCTGGGACGAGTTCTTTATGAGCGTGGCCATCGCCGCGCAGCGCCGCAGCAAGGACCCCAACACGCAGGTGGGTGCGTGCATCGCCAACACCAACCACCGCATCCTTTCGGTGGGCTACAACGGTACGCCCTCGGCGCTCAACGACGACTTTTTCCCGTGGGGCACGAGCGACGACCCGTTGCAGGACAAGCACAACTACGTGGTCCATGCCGAGGCCAACGCCGTGCTCAACTACCGTGGCTCGCTCAAGGATCTCGAGGGTTCCACGGTCTACGTCACGCTGTTCCCGTGCCACGACTGCGCCAAGATTTTGGCTCAGGTGGGCGTGGGCGAGGTCGTCTACCTGGACAACAAGTACGCCGACACCGATGACGGACGCATCAGCCGCCGCATTCTCGACTCCTGTGGCATCAGCTACCGCCAGGTCATCGTCGATGTCCAGATTGGTACCGGGGGACAGGCTCGACAGTAATATGCGTTGTCGCTATCTGACGACCAACGCAGCTAAAAGAGCCCCGTCCCAAATTGACTACTCGTGAAAGTCACGTCTGCGCGCATGGACGGCTCGTGAGCGGGTACATGGCTGTAGTAACATAGCTTCTGTCCGCGGGCGCGCCCGCGTAATTGTGAGAAAGGAGCCCCTGTGGCTGTTAACGAAGAGCTGCTTAAGAAGGTTCTTGAAGAGATTCGCCCCAACCTGCAGGCCGACGGCGGCGATATGGAGTATGTGGGCGTTGACGACGAGGGCGTCGTCAAGCTGGAGCTGCAGGGCGCTTGCGCCGGCTGCCCCATGAGCTCGCTGACCCTGTCCATGGGTATTGAGCGCATCCTGAAGGAGCATGTGCCCGGCGTTACCCGCGTCGAGCAGGTCAATGTCTCCGGCGAGGCCGAGGACCTGTACGACGAGTACGCGCCGTTCTAAGATGCGAAAGCTGCGGACGGCAAACTCCGCATAGACGTTACGCCCAAATATGCGGCTGCGAGCGTAAGGCCCGCGGCCGCATTTGTATGTAGGGAGCAGGGGGATCGACATGCTCAACGACCTCTACCATATGCTTGATCCTGTCGCGATTTCGGCGGGTCCCATCACGATTTACTGGTACGGTCTGGCCTATGTGGTCGGCGCCCTGCTCACGGCGGTCGTCATGTACCGCACGCAGCGCCGTTGGGGTTTTGACATTACGGTCGACGACCTGACGAGTGTCGTGGTCGGCGTGGTCTTTGGACTCATTATCGGCGCGCGCCTGTTCTATGTCGTCTTTTACGGCGATGGCTACTACTGGGCCCATCCGCTCGAGATCTTTGCCACCAACGAGGGCGGCATGAGTTTCCACGGTGGTCTGGTGGGCGGCATCTTGGGCGGCATCATCGTGTGCCGCATGTACAAGCTCGACGCCTGGACTTTGGCAGACCTCGCGGTCATCGGTGCTCCGCTGGCCCTGTGCCTGGGCCGTTGTGCCAATTTCGTCAACGGTGAGCTGTGGGGTAAGCCGACCGATCTGCCCTGGGGCGTGATCTTTGGCGGCACCGCGGGCGATATGCCGCGCCATCCCTCCCAGCTCTACGAGGCATTTCTTGAGGGCATCGTGCTCTTTTGCATCCTGCAGGTGCTCAGCCGCAAAAAGCCGCTATTGCCCCAGGGTACGTTTATGGGCGTCTTTGTGATGGGCTACGGCATCGTTCGCTTTTTGATTGAGTTTGTGCGCGTGCCCGATGCGCAGCTGGGCTATCTGCTGGGCGGCGTCATCACCATGGGTCAGCTGCTGAGCCTGCCGCTCGTAATCGCGGGCCTGGCGCTCATCATCTTCGCCCGACACCGCAACCAGCCCCAGCGCGTCTACCTGGACGCCTAACCACCAAAACCACCACAAAGGGGACAGGCACCTTTGTGGTGGTCTTGCCGAGTTTGATAGGTTTCTAGAAAGGCTTTCGGACTGTGAAGGATTCCGACCTCTCCACAACGGCTGCGCGCGACGCTGCCCGCATCGTCTGGTTTAAGCGCTACCCCGCCAAGCAGACGCTCATCGCATTTTTGCTCGCGCTGTTGGCGACCACGGCGTTTTCCATCGATCCCGCCCCGGTGTCGAGCAACGCAGTCTTGGCAATTGACCCCAAAGCCTCGGGCATGCTGTACGTGTGCTACGAGGTGCTCCTCTCGTTTGCCGGCCATACCGACGCGGTCATGCTGCTGGCGCTTGCCTGCCTGCTCACGCTGCCGTTTCGCTACGTGTTCTTTGGCCGTGGCGACGCCTGGCGTCCATCGATCATTCTGCCGTCGCTGTTCTTTGCCATTTGCATGGTGTTCGGCCGTAGCTACGACCTCACCGATTCGGCCGAAATTGTGCTCGGCGACAAAGCCCGCATTATCTGCGCCTGGATTGGCGGCGCGGGCTGGATGCTCTTGGCGGTCGTTGCCTTCTACCTTGCCTTTGAGTGCCTGGATTGGCTGAGCTCTCGGCGCATTCCGTTTTCCGAAGCGCACTTTGGCCGTTTGTGGCGCGTGGCCCACGCCGTGCTCTCAAAACACCCCTTTGCTGGCCCCTTCTTGGTACTCGTGGTTGCCTGGACGCCCACGCTCATCGCCTCGCTGCCCGGCCTTTTTATGGGGGACACGGGCGCGCAGATTCGCCAGTGGTTCAACTATCCCAACGGTACGAGCGACTACCTGCGCCTGCTCAACCCCAATGTGCTGCTCAACGGGCATCACCCGGTTGTGCACACGGCCCTTATCGGCTCGTGTGTGCAGCTGGGCCTTTCGGTCTTTAACAGCGCAAACGCGGGCCTCATCATCTACACCTGCGCCCAATTTATTATCACGGCTGCCTGCATGGCATATTCCATCTCGTCGCTGCGTAAATTTGGTGTCGGCATGCCCGTTCGCGGCGTGGCGCTGCTGTTCTTTGCGCTTATGCCGATGTTCTCAAACTACGCGGCGCTGCTCACCAAAGACGTGCTCTTTACCGATGCGTTTTTGGTTTTGCTGGTGCAGAACGTCAAGCTTGTGGCCTGTGGCCTGCCTCGTCGCGATGCGAATGTCGAGCGTGTGGGCGAGCCCGTGCCCGTGCTTTTTGCGCGTCACGACTGGCTGTTGCTTGCCCTGGGCGCCATGGGGTCGACGTTTTTGCGTAACGGCGGCCTGGTGTTTCCGCTGGCGGCATGCGTGATCGCGGCGGCGTTTTGCGCTTGGGACGTGCATGCGGCTCGCCGTACGGCTAAGCAGACGGGTGCTGCGTCCTCGCTTCGCGTGCCGCGCTTCCGCTGGGTTGGCATCCTGGCCGTTCTGGCGCTCTGTCTTGTCTCCAATATGTACTTCACCAAGGTCTTTATGCCGGCGCACGACATTACGCCCAGCTCCAAGCGCGAGGTGCTCTCGATTCCGTTTCAGCAGACGGCGCGCTTCGTCCAAAAGCACGACGGCCTTAACTCGGGCGTCAATCCTACGGTTAAAGAGGACGGCACCATCGTGGAAGCTCCCTGCGACGGTTTGGTGACTGAAGAAGAGCGTGCCGTGATCGATCGCGTACTTAAGTACGAAAACCTGGGCCGCCGGTACAACCCCGACAAGTCCGATGCCGTCAAGAACTGCTTTAACGAATATGCCTCGCAGGAGGAGCTCGACGCCTATTTTAAGGTTTGGGCCCAGATGTTCAAAAAGGACCCCGAGTGCTATATCTCGGCGCTTATCAATAACTACTATGGCTACTTTTATCCGAGCGCCCGCGACGCATGGGTCTACAGCACGGCGCGCAGTGCCGAGATCATGGCTCGCCCCGATAATCTCAAGTACTTCGATTTCCATCCTCTCGATAGCAAGGTCGTGCGGTGGTGTGGCCATCTGGTCAACCTGTATCGCGTGGCGGTACAGCGCATCCCGTTTATCTCGCTTACCATGAGCTCTGCAACCTACGTGTGGATTATGATTGCCGTGGTGGTCTACCTGTTGCGTCGTCATTCGTGGAGGGCGCTTGCCATTTGGGTGCCGCTTTTGGGCGTGCTCGCTGTGTGCCTGATCGGTCCCTGCAACGGCTCCACCTACATGCGCTACCTGTACCCGGTCATCGCCTGCATGCCCTTTGCCATCGGTGCCACGATCACCCGCAGCGACCTCCTCTGGTCCTAACTTGGTGCATTGAGGTCAGGTTTCTTTGCACCAAAGGGGGCATCATCACGACGCCTTCATTTTGGGGTTTATCTCGCAGGCCAGTAGGTATATCATAACGACGTTTGTTTATATTGCCCGAGCATCTGCGCTGGGCTTTAGGTCGAAACCGATAGGAGACACGTATGTCCGGACACTCTAAGTGGGCCACAACCAAGCATCGTAAGGGCGCGCAGGACGCCAAGCGTTCCGCCCTCTTCTCCAAGCTCAGCCGCAACATCACCGTTGCTGCCCGTCTCGGCGGTGACCCGCTGCCCGAGAACAACGCCAGCCTCGCCGCTGCCGTTGCCAAGGCCAAGGCTCAGTCCATGCCTAAGGACAAGATCAAGTCCGCTATCGACAAGGCTTTTGGTTCGGGTGCTGACGCCGCCGTCTACGAGAACATCGTGTACGAGGGCTACGGTCCCGCCGGTGTCGCCGTCTACGTCGACTGCCTGACCGACAACCGCAACCGTACCGCCGCTGATGTCCGTTCCGCCTTCTCCCACGCTGGTGGCAACCTGGGCACCTCCGGCTCCGTCGCCTTCCAGTTTGAGCGCAAGGGCCAGATCGTCGTCGCCAAGGAGATCCTGGACGAGAACGCCAAGAAGGAGACCATGATCGCCAACGGTGCTGCCGGTGACGAGGATGAGTTCATGATGGCCATCGCCGAGGCCGGTGGCGAGGACTACGAGGACGCCGGCGAGGAGTGGATCGTCTGGACTACTGCCAACGAGGTTATGGCTGTCTCCAAGGCGCTCGAGGAGCAGGGCGTCCAGGTCAAGGGTTCCGAGACCACCATGGTCCCGACC
>USIL01000121.1:0-5354 GCA_900554655.1 uncultured Collinsella sp. | reverse complement strand
CTACTACACGCCGGCGTCCGTTTTGCTCAAGAACGCCAAGGACATGGGCTACGACATGACGCTCATGGGTACCGACGGCATGGACGGCCTGCTCTCTGTGGAAGGCTTCGATACCTCTCTTGCCGAGGGCGTGCTGCTTATGACCCCGTTCTCTGCCGACGACGAGAAGAATGCCGACTTCGTCAAGGCATATAAGGACGCCTACGACGAGACGCCTAACCAGTTTGCCGCCGACGCCTACGATTGCGTCCACGCCATCGTCGAGGCCATCGACAAGGCAGACATCGACATTACGGCCGACGGCGCCGACATTGCCGGCGACCTTGCCAAGGCCATGCGCAAGATCAAGATCGACGGCCTGACCGGCGAGCTAACGTGGAATGACGAAGGTCAGGTCGAAAAGCCTGCTACGGCCTATGTGATTCAGGACGGTAAGTACATCGCCGCCTAAGTGCATATACATCGAGACCGGCGGGCCGTTTTATTCAGGGCAAGGACGCCTGTAACAGAACGGAAACATTACTTTCACACAATAAAGTGGCATTACTGCATAAAATAATAGAAATACGCAGAATTATGGATAAATGAACAAATCCAAAGAAAAGTTGAAATAATCGCCACTTTCCTTAACTAAAGCGTCTAGTATTTTGCGAACGCCGAACACGGCGAAGGATGGCCTGTCGGGTAACCGAAACCCGACGAGATTTGAGAGGAGAGCCGCATGTCGAGCCTCACCGGTAAGTCATTGAACCCTGTTATGAATCGCAGGAGCGTTATCGCGAGCGCAGCAGGTCTGGGGGCGATGTCCATTCTAGCCGGCTGCTCCTCCAACGGCGGCGATAGCGGTTCCGCTTCGGGCGACGCTTCGTTTAAGATCGGCACCATCGGCCCGCTGACCGGCGCCAACGCGTCCTACGGCAAGTCCGTTACCCAGGGTGTCGAGCTTGGCTGCAAGGATTTCTCGACCAAGGAGCTGCCGCTTGCCAGCAAGGCCGAGGATGACCAGGCCGACGGCGAGAAGGCCGTCAACGCCTTCAATACCCTGCTCGACTGGGGCATGCAGGCCCTCGTCGGCCCGACCACCACGGGTGCGTCGGTTGCCGTTGCCGCAGAGTGTGGTAACGACCCCAAGACGTTCATGATCACCCCGTCCGCGTCCTCCGAGGACGTCACCGACGGCAAGGATTGCGTCTTCCAGGTTTGCTTCACCGACCCCAACCAGGGTGTCAACGCTGCCAAGTTCCTGGCGCAGAAGTATGCGAACGAGAAGTTCGTGCTGTTCTATAACTCCGGCGACGCCTATTCTTCGGGCATCGCAGATTCCTTTAAGGCCCAGGCCGCTGAGTCCAAGCTCGAGATTGTCGACGAGGAGACCTTTAAGGACGACTCCGCCACGAGCTTTACCAACCAGCTGACCAAGGCCAAGCAGGCCGGCGCCACCATGATCTTTGCGCCGATCTACTACACGCCGGCGTCCGTTTTGCTCAAGAACGCCAAGGACATGGGCTACGACGTCAAGATGATGGGCTGCGACGGCATGGACGGCATCCTGGGCGTTGAGGGCTTCGACACCTCTCTGGCCGAGGGTCTGCTGCTCATGACCCCGTTCTCCGCCGATGACGAGAAGAACGCCGACTTCGTCAACGCTTACAAGGATAAGTACGGCGATACCCCCGACCAGTTTGCCGCCGACGCCTACGACGGCGTGCACGCGGTGGCCGAGGCCGTCAAGGAGGCCGGTCTTGGTGTCGACGCCGACCCGACCGAGGTCGCCGAGAAGCTGTCCAAGGCTATGCTCAAGATTACCGTTGACGGTCTGACCGGCAAGCTCACCTGGAACGATAAGGGCCAGGTCCAGAAGGAGCCCACGGCGTACGTCATCACCGACGGCAAGTACGTACAGGCCTAATAGGCCGCCTTACATAGAGCGGTTTTGATCCCAAGCAGGGGAGGTTTTGGCCTTCCCTGCTTGCTTGGTATCTAGGGACGATGTAACGTCCCTGTTTCATACATTAACTGGAAACCTATTCGAAAGGGGGATGTGGAACATGACGGTCTTTATCCAATACCTGGTCAACGGCCTGTCCATGGGCAGCGTCTACGCCATCATCGCGTTGGGCTACACCATGGTCTACGGTATCGCCAAGATGCTGAACTTCGCTCACGGCGACGTTATCATGGTCGGTGCCTATGTCTCGTTCTGCGCCACGTCGTATCTCGGCCTCCCGGGCTGGGCATCTGTAGCTCTCTCTTGTGTGGGCTGTACCGTTCTCGGTGTTCTCATCGAGGGTCTGGCATACAAGCCACTGCGCCAGGCAGGCCCGCTGGCCGTTCTGATCACGGCTATCGGCGTGTCTTACTTCCTGCAGAACGCCGCGCAGCTTCTGTGGGGCGCCACGCCCAAGAACTTCACTTCGCTCGTCACCTTCCAGGTGCCGGAGTTCTTGGCCAAGTTCAACGTAAGCGCCGTCTCGCTCGTCACCATCGTCGCCTGCCTGGTTATCATGGCCGGCCTGATGTTCTTTACAGGCAAGACCAAGATGGGCAAAGCTATGCGCGCCGTGTCCGAGGACAAGGCTGCCGCTCAGCTCATGGGCATCAACGTCAACCGCACCATCTCGATGACGTTTGCCATCGGCTCTGCCCTTGCCGCCATCGCCGGCGTGCTCCTGTGCTCCTACTCGCCGGTGCTGCAGCCTACGACGGGTGCCATGCCTGGCATCAAGGCCTTCGACGCCGCCGTCTTCGGTGGCATCGGCTCCATCCCCGGCGCCTTTGTCGGTGGCATTCTCATCGGCATCATCGAGGCGATGGCGCAGGCCTACATTTCCACGAGTCTTGCCAACTCCATCGTCTTTGGTGTTCTGATCATCGTCCTGCTCGTCAAGCCTGCCGGCCTCTTGGGCAAGTACGTCCCCGAGAAGGTGTAGGTGAGCGGTATGAAGTTTCTTAAAGACAAGCAGACGCGTCACGATTTTGTCACGTACGCAATGTGCATCGTGGCCTTCGCCATCGTGTTCTTTATGCAGTCCAACCATATGATCCCGCGCATGATCGCCGGTCAGTTGGTTCCCATTACGGCCTATATTGTCATGGCCATTTCCCTCAACCTCGTCGTCGGCATCGCGGGCGACCTGTCGCTGGGCCATGCGGGCTTTATGAGCGTCGGCGCCTATACGGGCATCGTTACCGCCGTCGCGCTGGAGAGCGCCGTTCCCTCCGATCCGGTGCGCCTTGTCATCAGCATCGTGGTCGGTGCTATCGCCGCTGCCGTCTTGGGCTTCTTGATCGGTATCCCGGTCCTGCGCCTGAGCGGCGACTATCTGGCCATCGTGACCCTGGCTTTTGGCGAGATCATCAAAGAGATCGTCACTTGCCTTATCGTGGGTGTCGACTCGCGCGGCCTGCACGTGATCTTTAACATCACGGGCAACTCTACGATCGACGACCTGCACCTGCTCGAGGACGGCACCGCCATCATCAAGGGCGCCCAGGGCGCCTCGGGCGTGTCGACGTACTCGACCTTCCTCGCCGGTGCCATCCTGGTCATGGTCGCACTCGTGATTGTGCTCAACCTGGTTCGCAGCCGTACCGGCCGTGCCATTATGGCCGTGCGCGATAACAAGATTGCAGCCGAGTCCGTAGGCATCTCCGTCACCGAGTACCGCATGATCGCCTTCGTGGTTTCCGCTGCCCTCGCCGGTGCTGCCGGAGCTCTCTTCGGCGGTAACTTCTCGCAGCTCTCCGCCACCAAGTTCGACTTCAACACGTCCATTCTCATCCTGGTGTTCGTGGTCCTGGGCGGTCTGGGCAATATGCGCGGCTCCGTCATCGCGGCGGCGCTGCTCACGGTGCTTCCCGAGCTGCTCCGTCAGTTCTCGGACTACCGCATGCTCATCTACGCCATCGTGCTGATCCTGGTCATGATTTTTACCAACAACCCGCAGCTCAAGGCGTTCTTCGGTCGCGTCAAGGACCGCTTTGCTTCCAAGAAGGAGGTGGCAGCCGATGCCCAGTAAATTTGAGTTCAAGAAGGGCAAGATGGTCCCGTATCCTTCTGGCGCCATCGTTCCCGATCGTGACCTGGGCGAGCGCCCTGCACTCGAGTGCATCCACCTGGGCATTGAGTTCGGTGGCCTTAAGGCAGTCGACGACTTTAGCCTGACTATCGGCAAGACCGAGATCGCCGGTCTGATCGGTCCCAACGGCGCCGGCAAGACCACGGTCTTCAACCTGCTCACCAAGGTGTACCAGCCCACGCATGGCACCATCCTGCTCGACGGCGAGGACACCTCGGGCAAGTCGGTCTACCAGGTCAACCGCATGGGTATTGCCCGTACCTTCCAGAACATTCGCCTATTCAACACCATGACGGTGGAGGATAACGTCAAGGTCGGCCTGCATAACCAGGAGCGTTACTCCGGCTTTGAGGGCGTGCTGCGCCTGCCGACGTATTGGAAGCACGAGAAGGCTGCTCACGAGCGCGCCATGGAGCTGCTGTCCATCTTTGATATGGAGCATCTGGCAAACGAGCAGGCCGGATCGCTGCCTTACGGCGCACAGCGTCGTCTGGAGATCGTCCGCGCGCTTGCCACCAACCCCAAGCTGCTGCTGCTCGATGAGCCTGCCGCCGGCATGAACCCGTCCGAGACCGCGGAGCTTATGGAGAACATCGTCAAGATTCGTGACACCTTCGGCATCGCCATCATGCTTATCGAGCATGATATGTCGCTCGTTATGAACATCTGCGAGGGCATCTGCGTGCTCAACTTTGGCAAGGTCATTGCCAAGGGTACGGCCGAGGAGATCCAGAACAACGACGCCGTTATCGAGGCATATCTGGGCAAGCAGGATAAGGGGGAGAACTAAATGGCAGAGCCGATGCTTTCCGTCTACAACATCAACGTCTGGTACGGCGCCATCCACGCCATCAAGGACATCTCCTTTAACGTCAACGAGGGCGAGATCGTGGCCTTGATTGGTGCCAACGGCGCCGGCAAGTCCACGACGCTTAAGACCGTCTCGGGCCTGCTGCGTTCCAAGACCGGCTCCATCAAGTTTATGGGCGAGGACATTACCCATACGCCCGCTGATAAGCTGGTTGGTAAGGGCCTGGCTCAGGTTCCCGAGGGCCGTCGCGCCTTTTTGCAGATGACGGTCGAGGAGAACCTGGAGATGGGCGCCTATACACAGCCCAAGTCCACGGTGGCTCCGGGCCTCGAGCGCGTCTACGAGCAGTTCCCGCGCCTAAAGGAGCGCCGTCGCCAGGTCGCCGGCACCCTTTCGGGCGGCGAGCAGCAGATGCTCGTTATGGGCCGCGCCCTTATGAGCAACCCTAAGCTGCTCATGCTCGA
>USIL01000120.1:0-5376 GCA_900554655.1 uncultured Collinsella sp. | reverse complement strand
CCGGCAAGAAAGCCCTCATAGCCCGCGAGTGCCGCGGGCATCTGGCTGCGAAGCGCATCGATAAGCTCGGGATGGCACGAAATGCCGCCCGCAATCACAAACACCTCGGGATCGAGCACCGCCTGAAGGTTCACGAGCATGGCATCGAATGTGCACGCATAGCGGTCGAGCGCACGCTGCGCCGCTTGATCGCCGGCCTCAATCCACTCGAAGACACGACGTCCGTCTACGGCAGTATCTGCCGGCAACCCTTTCTCTGCCACCGCGGCGTCGCGCAGCGCACGCCAGCCGCCTGTGCCGGCAAACACGTTGTCCGGCGCCGCCGCACGCGTCACATCGTTGCGCAGGAAGCTAAACTCGCCCGCAAAGCCATGTGCGCCGCGAAGCACGTGTCCGTTGATGACAATACCACCACCAATACCGGTACCGATGGCAAGCACGACGCCAATGCGGCATCCACGGAGGGCGCCCGCCGCGTACTCGCCGAGCGCACAGCATTTACCGTCGTTGTTAACAGACACCGGCATGTCAAACCGCTCGCGCAGCAGCTTTCCCAGCGGACAGCCGTCCATGTAGGTGAGCGCGCCGCCGCGATGGATGGTGCCGTCTGCGTCATCCTCATAGATGCCGCCGGGCGCACTTACGCCCACGGCGGACACGCGGTCACGATACGGCTCGACAAGACTGGCCAAGGCCTCGACCGCTTCGTCTGCCGTAGCAAAATCAGTCGGCAGGCTTCCCCGCTCGCGAATGGAAAAATCCTCGCCCAGCACAGCCCACTTAACTGCCGTGCCACCCACGTCGATGCCAAAATACTCTTTCATGCTGCCTCCGATTCTGCACCGATACGTCAATATCGGCAGACCATCTCGTCCATGCAAACACAGACGATTGCAGGCAAGGCCAAGTATTTGGCTAACGGTCGCTTTTAGACTGTAAACGGTGTTCATCCTGTTTACAGCAGATAGTCTTATACATTATGCAATTATGCACTCATTTGGAACGATGCTATTTAACTATATTTACCTCCAAAGGCAGCTAAAAAAGCCCCGTCCCAAATTAGCTATATGAGACGGGGCGCAGAGATCAGTTAGCCCAGGACGCGGGCCATGCGCGTCTTGAACTCGGAGAGAAAGCGCGGGGCGTCCACGGTGAGCGCCACAAGCGCGCTCTTATCGGGGTCGGCCACGCGGCGCTCATCGCAGATGGTGCGGCCGCGATACTCGCCGAGCAGGTCGACGCGCAGGTTGCAACCGAGTGCGCCCACAAGTGTGGGATCGATCGCCACGGCAACGGCCAACGGGTCGTGCAGCGCGCAGCCGCCCAGGTAGGGCGCGTTCATCTCGTATGAGCCAATGTAGTGCTCGACCATACCCGCAAACGCGCAGCCCGCCATGGTACCCGAACCCGTCCAGCCAGCGATATCTCGGCGTGTGAGCACCACGCGATGCGTCACGTCCAGACCGACCATGGTGAGCTTGCGGCCCGAGCGCAGCACGGCATCGGCAGCCTCGGGATCGCTTGCCATGTTGGCCTCGGCGCCCGCTCTCACGTTGCCGGGCACGGTAAGGGCGCCGCCCATCACGACCACGCGGCCGATGGACATCATCGCCGCCGCATCGCGCTCCAGGGCAAGCGCCAAGTTTGAGAGCGGGCCGGTCGCCACGTAGACCAGATCGGGTCCATAGGTGCGCGCGGCATCGATCAGATAATCGACCGCTGCGTTGCCATCGGCCGATGTCGCCCCCACCGGCTCGTAGGGCGATGCGGGCACGCTCGCGCCGCCAATGCCGTTTTTACCATGGATGAGCGTGGTAGACGCCGGCGGCGTATAGGGCTCGTTCGACTTAATGGGACGATCGGCGCCCAAGTACACCGGCACCTCGGGGCGACCCAGCAGGTCGAGTACCGCCAGGCAGTTATGCGCCGATTGCTCGACGCGCACGTTGCCAAAGCACGTGGTAATACCGACGAGCTCCACCTCGGGGCTCGCGATGGCATAGGCGAGCGCCATGGCGTCGTCCACACCCATATCCAGATCAAGGATCAGCTTCTTGGTTGCCATTGTTCTACTCCGCTTCTCCGTCAACTTATAACCCGTTTAAACCAAACATGTGCTCAACTTCGGCGCGCGTGGGAATCGATTGCTGAGCACCCAGGCGCGACACCGTCACTGCCGAGGCGCGAGCACCCGCGGCCATGCACTCAAAGAGCGGCAGGCCCTGCAGGCGAGCCGCCGCAAGTGCGCCGATAAACGTATCGCCCGCAGCCGTGGTGTCGACCACCTCGCTCGAAAGCGCCGGCATGCGCAGCAGCCCTCCGTCATCACCGAGCGCAACCGAGCCGGCGCCGCCCAGCGTGATGACCGCGGCGCCGGCGCCCTTAGCGAGCAGGGCGTTGAGCGCGGCGACACAGCTCTCATCGTCTGTGGGCAGGATACCCGTCAGCACCTGGCATTCGGTCTCGTTGGGGCACACCAAGTCGACCGCAGGCCACGCGCCCGCCGGCAGGTCGCAGGCCGGCGCCGGGTTAAAGACCGTATAGAACCCCAGCCCGTGGGCGCAAGAGAGCGCCACGGCCGTTGCCGTCAGGTCGCATTCGCCCTGGGCGACAAAGACGCTGCCGGCCGCCGGGGCAAGCTCGCAGATATCGGCATCGAGCTCGTCGGCCACCAGATAGCGCAGCGCGCAGGCAACGTCCTCGCCCGAAAGCGCATGATTGGCGCCCGGCGACAGCACGATGCGGTTGTCGTTCTCGCAGCGAATGATAGTCGCGGTGCCCGTCTCCGCGTCGTCGCGACGCGCCACAAACTCAACGCCCACGCCGGCATCCTGGAGCCCTGCCACAAGCGCATCGCCAAAGGTATCGCGCCCAACAGCGCCAATCATGCACGTGCGCGCACCCATGCGCGCAGCGGCAACGGCCTGATTGGCTCCCTTACCGCCGGCGTTGGTGATAAAACCGCTGCCATCGACCGTCTCGCCCGCGCGCGGCATGCGCTCGCACGCCACCGAAAGGTCCATGTTCATGCTGCCGAACACCGCAACGATGCTGTGATCCGCCATGGAAACCTCCTCGTCTTCAGGCTTTGCGCCCACCGTCGACCAACGATTGTGCACTCTCGCACCCCCTATAACTTTAGTCCACTTTGATGTGGACGCGCGCTTGAGCTTGCGCCAGCAGCAAGCATTCACAGGGGCAGGCAGCTACAATGAATACGTGCTGATTATTCTCGTCATTGGATGATGTTTTATGGAACAATTCTCGCAATCGGGCTCGCGCGGTCGACGCCGCACGGGCAACGAGCCGGCGCCGCACGAACGCGTGAAGGGCGAGCGCCGTGCCAACGAGCCGCGACGCACCGCGAGCCCCCATCGCGCTTCTGCCAACAACGCTGGCCGCGCCAACACTCCCGCCGCGGAGCAGACGCCTGCTCGCCCCAAGTCCCGCTACATCCCTGCGCTCGACGGCCTGCGCACGCTTGCCGTCGTCGCGGTGGTGCTCTATCACCTCAACCTCACGTGGGCTCAGGGCGGCCTGCTTGGCGTCACGATCTTCTTTGTGCTTTCGGGCTATCTGATCACGCGCTTGCTGCTCAACGAAGTCGCTAAGACCGGACGCATCGACCTTAAGAGCTTCTGGATTCGCCGCATCCGTCGCCTGGTCCCCGCCGTGGTGACCGTCGTGGTGGTAACCTGCGCGCTGTGCACTCTCTTTAACCACGTGATGCTCACCAAGATGCGCCCCGACATCCTGCCGTCGCTGCTGTTCTTCAACAACTGGTGGCAGATTGCCCAAAACGTCTCGTACTTCAATGCTCTGGGCGACCCCTCGCCGCTCACGCACTTTTGGTCGCTTGCCATCGAGGAACAGTTCTACCTGATTTGGCCGCCACTGCTGTTTGCCATGGTATCCATGCATGTGAGCAAACCCAACACGCGCCGCGTGGTTCTGGGCCTTGCCGTGGTATCTGCCCTAGCCATGATGGTGCTTTACAACCCTGTCGCCGACCCCAGCCGCGTGTACTACGGCACCGACACCCGCGTGTTCTCGCTGCTGCTGGGTGCCTGGATGGCCTTTATCCCCGATCGCGACCTGGCGCCGGTTCGTCTCGCCCATCGTTTGGGGCTCAATCGCCTGGCTGGCGCCGCCAAGCACGGCAAGAACGCCGAGGGCAAACCTGGCGAGAAGGCCGACGAAGCAGCCGAGACCGCCCCGGCACAGCCGAGCGCCCTCGTGCGCTTTTGGTCCTCGCCCGCATCCATCGATGTGTTGGGCGTCGTGGGTCTGGTTGGCCTTGCCGCCATGGTCGCGCTCACCAACGGCTACACCGCCTTCCAGTATCGCGGAGGCACGCTGCTGTGCTCGATCCTCACGCTCATGGTCATCGCGGCCTGCGTGCAGCCCCAGGGAATGGTTGCCCGCGCGCTGTCCGCCGAGCCACTCGTGTGGGTTGGCAAGCGCTCCTACAGCATCTACCTGTGGCACTATCCGCTGCTGTTGCTTATGAACCCGGTCGCCAACATCAACGATACGCCGTGGTGGCAGTACATTTTGCAGGTGTTGTTGGTGGTCGCCGTGGCAGAGTGCTGCTATCGCTTTATCGAGACTCCGTTTAGGAAGGGCGCCTTTGGGCGCACCGTCGCCGAATTCCGCGATGGCACCACCACGCCCGCCAACTGGGCACGCACGCACATCCCTGTCTGCGCAGCCTGCGCTGTCGTGTTGGTCGTTGCACTGGGCGGCCTGATCTTTGTGCCCGAGACGTCTGCGCTGAGCGGCGAGGGCGCCGAAGTTCTGAACAAGGAAGCCAAAAACACCGCGCCCACCGACCAGCAGGCGGCCGACGACACCGACAAGGACAACGACGGCTTCCCCGATGGCTCCTACGATCTGCTTATGATCGGCGACTCCGTGTCGCTGCGTGCCGTAGACACCTTTGACGGCGTGTTCCCGCACAGCCATATCGATGCCGAAAAGGGCCGCCAGTTTGATGCGGGGCGCGCGACATTTGAGGGCTATATCCAGCAGAACCTTGCCGGCAAGATCGTGGTCTTTGCCCTGGGCACCAACGGCTTGGTAACCGACGACCAGCTCGACGCCATCATGGCCGATGCAGGAGATAAGCGTATTGTGGTGTTTGTGAACACGCGCAGCCCGCAGCCGTGGGTTGGCTCTACCAACCAGGCCATCGCCAACGCCGCTACGCGCTACAAGAACGTGCGCGTTATCGATTGGTACGGATACAGTGCCAACCGCAACGACCTGTTCGATGGCGATGGCACGCACCTATCGACCACTGGCGTGACTGAGTACCTCAACTTGATCCACGATGCCGTCAAGAAGGACCTGCCCGTACACCCCGAGGATCACGTC
>USIL01000119.1:0-5381 GCA_900554655.1 uncultured Collinsella sp. | reverse complement strand
TCCGTCAGGCCATCACGCGCGCTATCGCCGACCAGGCCCGAACCATCCGTATTCCCGTGCACATGGTCGAGACCATCAATAAGCTTGTTCGCGTGCAGCGCCAGCTTCTCCAGGACCTGGGTCGCGACCCGACCCCCGAGGAGATCGGTGCCGAGATGGACATGAGCGCCGACCGCGTCCGCGAGATCCAGAAGATCTCGCAGGAGCCCGTGTCGCTTGAGACCCCCATCGGCGAGGAAGAGGATTCCCAGCTGGGCGACTTTATCGAGGACTCCCAGGCTATCGTTCCGCCCGATGCCGCCAGCTTCTCCATGCTGCAGGAGCAACTCACTCAGGTGCTCGACTCGCTTGCCGATCGTGAGCGCAAGGTTATCGAGCTGCGCTTTGGCCTTGTCGACGGGCATCCCCGCACGCTCGAGGAAGTCGGCCGCGAGTTTGGCGTCACGCGCGAGCGTATCCGCCAGATCGAGTCCAAGACCTTGGCCAAGCTCCGCCACCCGAGCCGCAGCAGCAAGCTGAAGGACTACATCGAAAGCTAGTCAAGCAATAAGCGCCCTCAAGCACATTCGCTCGGGGGCGCTTTCATGTAGTCGTTGGGGACGTTCTTAAACGACTAGGTCGGAAAAATTCTCAAAAAAGTTCTTGCCCTAAGCTGATTCGTCCGTATAATAAACTTCGTTGCTTGAGAGCACGCACCTATTCCTCGGTAGCTCAATGGTAGAGCACGCGGCTGTTAACCGCGCTGTTGTAGGTTCGAGTCCTACCCGGGGAGCCAGGTTGTAAAACCCGTCGCTTATGCGGCGGGTTTTTTCATGCCGCGACCACTTGACTCGAACGTTGCCATATCAACATTTCGTGTCGAGGATGTAATCCCGCGACCCACCACCTCAACATGGCGCGGTCGTTGTAGAATATTGCAATGATTGCTCCCACGACATGGTGCCGCGAGCACCAGATAAGGAGATTCTTGTGTCTGAGACCATTAACGGCAGCCTGAGCGTCTCGAACGACGTTATTGCCGATATTGCCGGTTATGCCGCGATGACGTGCTATGGCGTCGTCGGTATGGCTGAGCAGCTCCAAGGCGCCGAGAGCGTGCGCCTGCTTGCCGGTCAGCGCCTCCGCAAGGGCGTGCTTGTCTCCGCCGACGAGAACGGCCTTACGGTCGATCTTCACGTCGTGCTCGAGAACGGCGTCAACATGAAGTCCGTCTGCCACAATCTTTCGAGCTCCGTTGCCTTCACCCTGCAGGAGATCGCCCAGATCGATCCCGCCAGCCTTAAGATCGGCATCCATATCGACGCGCTCAAGAGCCGTCTGAACTAGCATCCGAAAACGGAGATTCAAATACCCATGATTGCAAAGACCATTCGCACCTGTTTTCCGATCGCTGCGGCTGCCGTTTCCGACAAGGCCGAGGAGATCAATAAGCTCAACGTCTTCCCCGTGCCCGACGGTGACACCGGCACCAACATGTCGCTCACGCTCGCCTCGGTGACCAAGGAGCTTTCCGCCCTTCCCGCCGATGCCGATATGGAGGCCATCGCCGGCGCCATCACCCACGGCTCCCTCATGGGCGCCCGCGGTAACTCCGGCGTTATTACCTCGCAGATTCTTCGCGGCGTGGCTGAGGGTCTTGTCTCCGCCGACGAGCCCATTACGTCCGCCAACATCGCCTATGCGTTCCGTCGTGCCGTCAAGGTCGCCTTCCAGGCCGTCCGCAAGCCTATCGAGGGCACGATCCTCACGGTGCTGCGCGATGTCTCGACCAAGGCCGACGAGTGCGAGAAGAAGAAGTTCTCGGCCGAGGACGCGCTCGATGCCATCGTCGTCGAGGCATATCAGTCTGTCGCCCGCACGCCCGACCTGCTACCCGTTCTGAAGGAGAACGGCGTGGTTGACTCCGGCGCCTTCGGCTTTGCTATTTTCCTTGAGAACTTTGTTGCCGCCGCGCTTGGCCGCAGCACCGTTGTCGAGGATTTCTCCGCCACGTTTGATTCCGCTGGCTCTGCCCGCGACGCGGCCCTCAATCGCGTTGAGATCGAGGCTAACGACGACTGGGAGGGCTCGGAGTTCCGCTACTGCAACGAGTTCCTCTTTAAGGCCGACGCCCCGTTTGACGAGGACGAGTGCCTTAAGTTCCTAGGCTCCATGGGCGACTGCGAGCTGCTCGTGGGCGCCTATCCCGACTACAAGATCCATGTGCACTCCAACACCCCCAACCTGGTGCTCGAGCACATGCTGCAGCTCGGTCAGATCTATGAGGTCTTTATCCACAACATGGAGATGGAGGCCCACGACCGTACCGCCAAGATCCACGAGGATCAGGAAAAGGCCGCTGAGCCCGCGAAGGCCCTGGGCTTTGTCGCCGTTGCCGCTGGGTCCGGCGAGGCAGACATCCTCAAGTCCCTCGGCGTCGACGTGATCGTGTCGGGTGGTCAGACCATGAACCCCTCGACTGCAGACCTGCTGGGCGCCGTCGATCAGGTCAACGCGACCTCGGTCATCATTCTGCCCAACAACGGCAACATCCGCATGGCCGCTGAGGCCGCTGCCTCAGCCTGCACCGACAAGAAGGTCGCCGTCGTTCCCACCAAGACCGTTCCGCAGGCCTTCTCCGCGCTGTTCGCGGTCCTGCCCGATTCCGAGCTCGAGGACGCCGTCGCCGCCATGGTCGACGCCATCAGCGAGGTCCGCGATGGCGAGGTCACCCGCGCCGTGCGCGATTCCAGCGCCTCTGACGGCTCTCCGATTCACTCCGGTGACGTCATGGGTATCATCGCCGGCTCCATCGACGTGGTCGGCTCCGACGTGAAGCAGGTCACGCTCGATTGCATTAACCGTATGCAGGAGGAAGAGGAGGGCGACGCGCTGACGATTCTGGCCGGCGAGGAACTGTCCGACGAGGCCTTCCAGGAGATCGTCGACGCTATCGAGGAGGCTCAGCCCGATCTGGAGATTGACGCTCATCGTGGCGAGCAGCCGCTCTATCCCGTGATCTTCTCGATCGAGTAGGCAACTGCCCATGTCCGAGCTGTGCTCCGTGCCGCGCGTCTCGGAGCGCTTTGCCCAGAGCAATGCGCTCGACGAGGATATCGCGCGACTCAAATATGTTTCGGGTAAACGTGAGGAGGCCCTTCGCCGTCTGGGAATTCGGACGGTGGGGGACCTCCTTCTCCATATCCCTCATCGATACCTGGACTTTACGCGCTCCTGGTCCATCGAGATGGCGCCCATCGGTACCGTGTGCACCATCATCGCCACGGTCGACCGTATCGTCCAAAAGCAGCCGCGTCCGCGCATGCAGGTGACCGAGGTCTCACTCGTTGACGAGACGGGCGTGCTGCAGGTCGCCTTTTTCCGCCAGCCCTGGATTGCCCAGCAGCTTAAGCAGGGCGACCGCCTGGCCGTGATGGGTAAGGTCGAGTTTGCCTACGGCTTTAAGCAGATGGCCTCGCCGCACTTTGAAAAGCTTGAGGAAGGGCGCGCCGCGGGCACTATACTGCCGGTCCATTTCGTGAGTGATGGCGTGAGCCAGGCGTGGATGCGCCGCATCGTAAGTGGCGCGCTCGAGGTCGTCGGCAATCCCTTTGATCCCATTCCGGCACGCTTACGCGTTAAACGTCGCCTGATGAGCAATGCCCGTGCGCTTCGATCGATCCACTTTCCCTCGAGCATGGCTGAGCGCGATATCGCGCGCGCACGGCTTGCCTACGAGGAGTGCCTCTACCTGCAGCTGGCGCTGCGCCTGCGCAACGACGGCGGCCTGGTCGATGTGGTGCCCTATGCCCACACCGCGGGCGAGCACCTGGCCGCGCTCAAGCAGGCCCTGCCGTTTTCGCTGAGCGACGAGCAGGAGGCCGCGTTCCAAGACATCCTGCGCGATATGTGCGATGGCGAGCGCGTGATGAACCGCCTGCTGCTGGGCGACGTCGGTACCGGCAAGACCGCCGTTGCCGCCTGCGCGCTGGCTGTGGCTGCCGATAGCGGCACGCAGGCCTGCGTTATGGCGCCCACGGGCGTGCTGGCGCGTCAATATGCCGATAAGACCGGCCCCTCGCTCTCGCAGGCTGGCATGACCTGGGCGCTCCTGACGGGCGCCACGCCGGCGGCCGAGCGCGAGCGGATCCATGCCCAGCTGGAATCGGGCGAGCTCGATGTCCTCTTTGGCACCCACGCGGTGCTTTCGGATAACGTTGCGTTCAAGCATCTGTCGCTCGTGGTCATCGATGAGCAGCACCGCTTTGGTGTGGGCCAACGTAACGCCCTGCGCGCCAAGGGCCCGGGTGCCGATCTGCTCGTTATGACGGCGACGCCCATCCCGCGCACGTTGGCACTTTCGGTCTACGGCGATCTGGACACGAGCATCATCCGCCATCGGCCCGTCCCTGGCGCTGGCGTGACGACACGCGTACTCACCGAGTCGAGCCGCGACCTTGCCTATGGCGCCATCCGCGAGGCGCATGAAAAGGGTCAGCAAGCCTACGTGATTTGCCCGCTCGTGGAGCCGAGTGACTCGGCCGATGATCTGGAGGACGTTCCCGGTATCGCCCGCGACGACGAGGGCCGCGTGGCGGTCCCCGTGCCGCTGCATGATACAGCGACCGAGCTCGACCGCCTGCGCCTGGCGTTGCCGGGTCTTGCCATCGAGCGCCTTCACGGCCGCATGCCAGCGGGGGAGAAGGACCAGGTTATCGATGCCTTCAAGCGTGGCGAGATTGACGTGCTCGTCTCGACTACGGTGGTCGAGGTGGGCGTCGACGTGCCTAACGCCACCGTCATGGTCATTGAGAACGGTGAGCGCTTTGGTTTGGCTGCCCTGCACCAGCTGCGCGGTCGCGTGGGCCGTGGCAGCGTGTCGGGCACGTGCCTGGTCATGACGCACTCCAAGGGCAATGGCGGGGCCTCGGCGGCACAAGAACGCCTCCAGTCGCTCGAAAAGACCTCGGACGGCTTTACGCTTGCCCAGATGGACCTGCGTCTGCGCCACGAGGGCGAAATCCTGGGTTATCGCCAGCATGGTGGTGTGACCCTGCGCTTTGTCGACCTGGATGCCGACGAGGAACTGATCGAGTGGGCCCATTTGGACGCGGTCGAGCTCTTGCGGTATGCTTGCAACCTTGACTCTGTGGCGACGCGTCCCTTGCGCGACGCGGTCGCCATGCGGTATTGACATATCTTTAAGGAGGTCAGCGGAGGATGAGAATCATCGGCGGCGAATGGCGCGGTCGTAAGATCGAGGAGCCCCGTGGTCGCGATGTCACCCGCCCCACGACCGATCGTGTGCGCGAGGCATGCGCATCTATGGTCATGTCGGCATTCGACTTCGATCTTGACGAGGTCCGCGTGCTGGACGCCTTTGGCGGTTCCGGCGCTTTGGG
>USIL01000118.1:0-5419 GCA_900554655.1 uncultured Collinsella sp. | reverse complement strand
GCTGCGCGGCCGCTCCGGCCGTCAGGGCGATCCGGGCGAGACCCAGTTCTACCTGTCGCTCGAGGACGATCTGATGCGCCTGTTCGGTGGCGACAAGATGGACCGCGTCTCCAAGATGATGGTCACGGCCGACATGGGCGACGACATGCCCATTCAGCACAAGATCATCTCCAAGGCCGTCGAGAGCGCCCAGCACAAGGTCGAGAGCATCAACTTCTCCATGCGTAAGAGCGTCCTTGAGTACGACGACGTCATGAACAAGCAGCGCCAGGTCATCTATGCCGAGCGCAACAAGATCCTGGACGGCAAGGACCTGACCGACCACATCACCGAGGTCATGCACGACACCGTGTACCGCTGCGTGCAGGAGTTCTGCACCAAGGACAGCCACGAAGGCGAGCGCGACCTCGAGGGCCTGCGCAAGTGGGTCGTGGAGCTCACCGGCCACATCGATACGCCCAAGTTCCCCGACGAGGACTTCGAGGCCCTGGCGGCGGATGTCCTGGGCTATGTCGAGAAGTGCTACAACATGAAGGCCGAGCGCTTGGGTGAGGACCTGATGCGCGAGCTCAACACCCAGGTCATGCTGCGCGTCATCGACACTCGCTGGATGAACTACCTGCAGGAGATGGACTACCTCAAGACCGGTATCGGCCTGCGCGGCTTTGGCCAGCGCGACCCGCTGGTCGAGTACAAGACCGAGGCCTACGGCGCGTTCCAGATGCTCGTCGACACCATGTACGAGGACTACCTGCGCACCGTCCTGCGCATCGAGATCAAGGCTGCCCCGCGTGCCGTGGAGCACAAGGAGGAGCCCGCGCTCGAGGGTGCCCAATTCTCGGGTCCTGCCGAGGTCGATGGCGACAACGGCGATTCCGTGCTTCGTAAGCAGGCACAGGTGCAGGCCCGCACGGCTGTCCAGGGTGGACCGGCTGCCGTCAACAACGGTGGCAAGGTAACCACCTATCGCAAGTCCGAGAGCGACGATCCGTACGTCAACGTGGGCCGCAACGACCCGTGCCCCTGCGGTAGCGGCAAGAAGTTTAAGTACTGCCACGGCAGGAATCGTTAATGGCAGAGGCTTTAGAGGTAACGCCCGCCGAGCTGGATGCGTTTGCGGACCGGCTCGGCGAGGTCGAGTCGTATCTCCATCTGGACGAGAAGCGTACCCGCGTGACCGAGCTCGAGGCCAAAAGCGTGGCCCCCGGCTTTTGGGATGACGCCGATGCCGCCCGCGCCACCATGGAGGAGATCGCGCGTACCAAGGAAGATATCGCTGCCGTGGACACCGCGCGCGGCGAGCTTTCCGATGCCCGCGCCGCGCTGGAGCTTGCCGAGGAGATGGGGGATGACCCCGACGCCGCTGCCCTTCGTGAGGAGGCTGCGGCTACGGCAGAGCGCCTGGCCCGCGCCATCGACGAGCTTGAGCTTTCGAGCTGGTTTACCGGTGAGTTCGATCACGGCGATGCCATTGTGACTATCAAGCCCGGACAGGGTGGCCTGGAGGCCCAGGACTGGACCTTCATGCTCTTTAAGATGTACATGAAGTACTGCCAGCGTCGTAACTGGAAGGTCACCATCAACGACTGTCCCGCGGCCGAAGTCATCGGCATCGACCGCGCGACCTTTACCGTCGAGGGCAAGGACGCATTTGGCATGCTGCGCGCCGAGGCCGGTGTCCACCGCTTGGTGCGCATTAGCCCCACCGACGACAAGAAGCGCCGCCAGACCACGTTTGCCGGCGTCGAGGTCATCCCCGTGCTGCCCGACGATATCGATATCGAGATCAGTCCCGACGATATCCGTGTGGACGTGTACCACGCGAGTGGCCCGGGCGGTCAGGGCGTCAACACCACCGACTCCGCCGTGCGCGTGACGCATTTTCCCAGTGGTATTGTGGTCACCTGCCAAAACGAGCGCAGCCAGATTCAAAACAAGGCCGCGTGCATGCAGATCCTTAAGGCTCGCCTGTACGAGATTGAGCTCGAGAAGCGCGCTGAGGCGCTCGATGAGATTCGCGGACCCAAGACTACCATCGGTTTTGGCAACCAGATTCGCAGCTACGTGCTCTACCCGTACCAGATGGTCAAGGACCTGCGCTCGGGCGTGGAGACGAGCAATGTCGAGGCGGTGCTCGACGACGGCGACCTGGATCCGTTTGTGATCGGGTATCACCGTTGGGCAACGGGCAACGCCGATGCGCAAGGGTCGGACGCCTAGGCACATGGTAGGCTCCGGGTCGATGCAAACACTTCGCAGGGGTGGTATTTGCTCGGTGAATCGGTAGAATCGAATACAGCAAGAAGTTCAAAGCGCACTCGTTTGGGTGCGCTTTTTTGAGGGAGGCAGCATGGCATATCGTCTGGACATCAAGCGCATTCTTTCGCTGAACTTCTTTCACGATCTGCCCAAGATTATGCTGGGCTGCGCTCTGGCCGCTATCGCGACGGATCTATTTTTGATTCCCAACGGTCTTGCTGCCGGCGGCGTTACGGGTCTCGCCACGATTATCCAGGCGGTCGGCGCCTCGCATGGCATCTCGCTGCCTGTCGGTATTCAAACCATCGTGATGAATGCCTTGCTGCTGCTGGTCGTTATGCGCGAGGGTGGCATGTTCTACGTGGTCCAGACGGCGACGGGCTTTGTGCTGCTGGGCTTCTTCACCGACCTGTTCGCTCCGTTTGTGGCACCGCTGGCACATGCCGATCTGATGCTGCCCGCTATGTGGGGCGGCATTATCACGGGCATCGGCTACGGCATGGTGCTGCGCGCCGGTGCCAACACTGGTGGCTCAGACACCATCGGTCAGATTATCTCGCGCAATACGTCGCTACCGGTGGGCTCCACCGTCATGGCGATCGACGTTGCCGTGTGCGCGCTGTCGGCCCCGGTCTTTTCGGTCGAAAACGCGCTGTATGCGGGCCTTTCGATGGTCATTAGCGGCTACGTGATCGATGCCGTGGTCGACGGCGGCAACAGGCGCCGTATGGTACTCATCATCTCGGACAAGTTTCCCGATATCGCGGCCGACATCATGTATGGCCTGGGCCGCGGCTGCACCAAGTTTAAGGCGACCGGCATGTACTCGGGTGCCGAGAAGCCGGTGATCATGGTAATCGTGAGTCGTCGCGAGCTCAACACGCTCAAGACCATTGTGCGCGAGCGCGACCCGCGCGCCATCGTGACCGTGGCCGACGTTACGGAAACCTTCGGCGAGGGTTTCAAGGACATTAACGCGTAGGGTTGACTGCGTTCCATCCAAAAGACGTTCACATTGATAAACCGTTTCATCAGCGGTTCTGCCTGCTCAATTGTTCAAATAATGATAAATACTCTGGTAAAGCTTCCAGTTTCCAGCATAATGAATGGCGTACGTGCATCGCGGCTGGGTTGGGACGACCTTCTGTGCCGTGCGCATTTTGTCTAAAGAGGATGAAAGGAAGGCACAATGAGCGACGAAGAGCTCAAAAAGGTTGCCAACGAGGTAAGGAAGGGCATCGTCACCGGCGTGCACGCTGCCAAGTCCGGCCATCCGGGCGGTTCGCTCGGCGCTGCCGACATCATGACCTATTTGTACTTTGAGGAAATGAACGTCGACCCGGCCGACCCCAGCAAGGCCGACCGCGATCGCTTCGTGCTTTCCAAGGGTCACTGCGCGCCTGGTTTGTACGCCGTGCTCGCCGAGCGCGGATTCTTCCCCAAGGAGGATCTCGAGACGCTGCGCCACATCGGCAGCCACCTGCAGGGCCATCCCAACATGAACGACACCCCGGGCGTTGACATGTCCACCGGTTCGCTCGGCCAGGGCATCTCCGCCGCCGTGGGCATGGCCGTTGCCGCCAAACACTGGGGCGACGACTATCGCACCTACGCCCTGCTGGGCGACGGCGAGAGCGAGGAGGGCCAGGTCTGGGAGGCCGCCATGTTTGCCGGCAACCAGCAGCTCGACAACCTCTGCGTGATCGTCGACCACAACGGCCTGCAGATCGACGGTCCCGTCGAGGAGGTCAACGACCCCATGCCGCTCGCCGACAAGTTCCGCGCCTTCAAGTTCCATGTGGTGGAGCTCGCCGACGGCAACGATTTCGACCAGATCCGCGCCGCCTTTGCCGAGGCTCGCGCCACCAAGGGTCAGCCGACCGCCATTATCGCCGAGACCATGAAGGGCAAGGGCGTCTCCTTTATGGAGAACCAGGTGGGTTGGCACGGTAAGGCCCCCAACGATGAACAGTTTGAGCAGGCCATGGCAGAGCTCACGGCCGCCGGAGAGGAGCTCTAGGATGGCAGACGTCAAGAAAATCGCCACGCGCGTAAGCTACGGCGAGGCCCTCGTCGAGCTCGCCAACGAGCACGATGACTTTGTGGTCCTCGACGCCGACCTGGCCGCCGCCACGCAGACCGGCAAGTTCAAGGCAGCCTGCCCCGACCGCTTCTTCGATGTGGGCATCGCCGAGAGCAACCTGATGGGTGTTGCCGCCGGTATCGCAACCACCGGTCGCGTTGCCTTCGCGAGCAGCTTTGCCATGTTCGCTGCTGGCCGCGCCTTTGAGCAGGTCCGCAACTCCATCGGCTATCCGCACCTTAACGTTAAGATCGGTGCCACGCACGCCGGTATCTCGGTGGGCGAGGACGGCGCCTCTCACCAGTGCTGCGAGGATTTCGCGCTGATGCGCTCCATCCCCGGCATGGTGGTGCTCTCTCCCTGCGACGCCAATGAGACCCGGCTGATGACGAAGGCCATGGCGGCGTATGACGGTCCCTGCTTCATGCGCCTGGGCCGGCTGGACGTGGAGGAGTGCACGAACTTTGTCCCGGGCTACAGGGTTGAGTGGGGCAAGGCCACGGAGCTTTACGAGGGCACCGATGTGACCATCATCGCCACCGGCCTCATGGTGCAGGAGTCCCTGAAGGCCCGCGAACTGCTGGCACAGGAGGGCATCAGCGCCGCCGTGCTGGATATGCATACCATCAAGCCGCTGGATATAACGGCGGTGGAAGCAGCCTGCAAAAGAAAATTGCTGGTGACGGTGGAAGAGCACTCTATCATCGGCGGTCTGGGCAGTGCTGTTGCTGAAAAACTGGCCCTGAAGACCATACATCCTCCGCACCTCATCATAGGTGCGCCCGATGTTTATCCCCATGCTGGAGACTATGTAAGCCTGCTTGATTCATGTGGTCTTACTCCGGATAAAGTCGCCGGAAAGATTTTAGAAACTTATAAGGAGTTGTTTTGATGACTAACGAAGAGAAATACACGGAAGCCTTTATGCAGGCTTTTGATATTGACGCGGAAACTGCCCGTGGTCTTGAATTTCAGGCTATCCCTGCCTGGGACTCCGTGGGGCATATGGGACTTGTTGCCGCTCTGGAAGAAACCTTCGACATCATGCTCGAACCTGATGATATTGTGGATCTGAGT